>DAHWKH010000028.1 GCA_027343725.1 Acidiferrobacteraceae bacterium | reverse complement strand
CTCGGGGCTCGTGGAGTTTTCGGAACGCTTTCCCGACCGCTACTTCGACGTCGGCATTGCCGAGCAGCACGCCCTCACCTTTGCCGCCGGATTGGCCTGCGAAGGCTTCAAGCCGGTGGTCGCGATCTACTCGACGTTCCTGCAGCGCGGTTACGACCAGGTGATCCACGATGTTAGCCTGCAAAACCTCCCGGTCATGCTCGCGATCGATCGCGGCGGCCTGGTCGGGGCCGACGGCCCGACCCACGCCGGCAGCTTCGACTTGAGCTTCCTGAGATGCCTGCCGCATTTCGTCATCATGGCCCCGAGCGACGAAAACGAGTGCCGGCAGATGCTCTACACGGCGTTTCGTCACAACGGGCCCGCGGCCGTGCGCTATCCGCGGGGCTCCGGGCCGGGGGTTGCGACCGAACGCACGATGAAGCTTTTGCCGATCGGCAAGGCCGAGGTCCGCCGGCGCGGCCGCCAAATCGCCCTGCTCGCGTTCGGCTCCATGGTCGCCCCGGCGCTCGCGGCCGGTGAGGCGCTCAACGCCACCGTCGTCAATATGCGCTTCGTGAAACCCCTGGACGAGGCCCTGCTGGCAAAACTCGCCCAGACCCACGACCTCTTTGTCACCATCGAGGAGAACGTGGTGGCCGGTGGCGCCGGCAGCGGCGTCGGCGAGTTCGTGGCGGACAAGCAGCTGCCCGTGCGCCTGCTCCACCTCGGGCTCCCGGACGCCTATCTCGAACACGGTGTGCCCGCGCAAATGCTCGCCGATTGCGGGCTCGATGCCGCGGGCATCGTGCGCCAGGTGCAAGACGCCATGCCGGGCCTTGTCCGGGCGTCCGAATCCGCCTAAAATTGACAGTATCACTCAGGAATTAGGTTCGTCCATGACCGCAGCCCCATCCCGCGCGCGTCCGGCGTGTATTGCCGATGTGCAAAGCAGCGCCGACACCCGTCACATCGCCATCGACAAGGTGGGGATCAAGGACATCCGCCATCCCGTGCGCGTCAAAGATCGCAGCCAGGGCGAGCAGCATACCGTGGCGATTTTCAATATGTATGTGGAATTGCCCCACAACTTCAAGGGCACGCACATGTCGCGTTTCGTGGAGATCCTCAATAGCTACGAGACCGAGATCTCCGTCGAGTCCTTCCACGATATGCTGGCCCAGATGGCCCAACGCCTCGAGGCCGGCGCCGGCCATATCGAGATGGCCTTTCCGTATTTCGTGATGAAAACCGCGCCGGTCTCGGGCGTGCAGAGCCTCATGGATTATCAGGTCACCTTCTCGGGCGAGATTCGCGACGGCCGCACGCTCACGACGACGCGCGTGGTCGTGCCGGTGACGAGCCTGTGTCCGTGCTCCAAGGAGATCTCGGAGCGCGGCGCGCACAACCAGCGCTCGCACGTCACCCTCAGCGTGCGCACCAACCGCTTCGTCTGGGTCGAGGACCTGATCGACTTGGTCGAGAAGCAGGCGAGTTGCGAACTCTACGGCCTCCTCAAGCGCCCGGACGAAAAGTACGTGACCGAACGGGCCTACGACAACCCGCGCTTCGTCGAGGACATGGTGCGGGAGGTGGCAAGCGTGCTGAACGCCGATGATCGCATCGACGCCTACACGGTCGAATCCGAAAACTTCGAGTCCATCCACAATCACTCGGCCTACGCCCTCATCACCCGGGACAAATTGGCCGAGAGCGCGCCCGCGACCGTTTAAGCCCCTACCGGAGGGGTCGACCGTCCGAAATACCCTTGCCGACCGTGTGGCCTATCTGTTAGCATGCTAATAGTTAGCGCGGGAAGGGGTGTCTATGGGGCTTCCTCAGGAATCGTTCGGCGGTATTCTCCACGAGACTGCGCGCCTCTGGCGAACGGAGCTGGATCGCCGATTGCGGCCCTTGGGGCTGAGCCAGGCCAAGTGGCGGGCCTTGCTGCATATCGCCTGTCACAAGGACTGCACGCAGGCGGAGCTGGCCGCGCGCCTCGGGGTCGAAGCCCCGACGGTCGTGGGACTGCTGGACCGTCTGGCCGCAGACGGGCTCGTGGAACGGCGGGAATGCCCGCACGACCGCCGCAGCAAAACGGTGCATCTGCGACAAGGAGGACAAGCATTGATGAAACCCATCACCGAAATGGCCGAGAACTTGAGCCGCGAACTCCTCGCCAACATGAGCCCGGAGGAGGTGGCGTGCAGTACGCAGGTCCTGCAACGAATACGGGACCGTCTCCTCTCTCTCTAACCACACTTCGTCTTCCAGGTTAAGGCCAATCTATGTCACGTGTTTCGCGTCTTGGGCAAATCGCCGCGCGGCACCGGGCGATCCTTGCGTTTTTCGGAATTCTCGTGCTCTACGGGGCGTATGTGCTCTGGCGCAGCTTGCAGCACTACGTCAGCACCGACGACGCCTATGTCGGCGCCCATGTAATCCCGGTGGCGGCCCAGGTGTCCGGGCCCGCGATGCGCGTCTATATCCACAACGATCGCCCGGTCAAGGCCGGGCAGCGGCTCTTCGAGATCGACCCGCACCCCTTCAAGATCGCGGTCGCGCAGGCCATCGCCCTGATTCACGAGCGCGCCGCGGTGTTGGCGAACGCCGAGTCCATCAATCGTCGCACCGAACACATGGCCGCGCACCGCTTCGTGTCCTCGCAGGCCCTCGATAACGCGCGCACCAACGTGAGCGCGGACGCCGCCCTGCTCGCGGAGGCGAAAGCCGCGCTCGCGCGCGCGCGGCTCAATCTCCGGCATTGCCTGGTGCGCGCCTCGGTCAGCGGCGATATCAGCAACCTCAAATTGCGTCCCGGGGCCTTCGTGCAGGCGGGCAACCCGCTCTTCGCCCTCATCGCGAGCCGTCTTTACTGGGTGACCGCGAATTTCAAAGAGACCGATCTCCGGCACATCCGCCCGGGGGACCGCGCCCACATTCATATCGACATGTACCCGGGGCACCTCTTCCGCGGCCGGGTGGTGGGCATCAGCGGCGGCAGCGGGACCGCGTTCTCGCTGCTTCCCCCGGAAAACGCGACCGGCAACTGGGTGAAAGTGACCCAGAGGGTCCCGGTTCGCATCCAAATCCTCGATCCGAGCCCCGACTTCCCTTTGCGTATCGGCACCAGCGCGACCGCGACGGTCTTGTTCGGGACATCCCGGTCTCCCTAAGGAGGCACGCGTGCTTGCCACCGTCCTTTTGTGCTACGACGGGACCCGGGAAAGCCGCAGGGCCTTGCGGCAGGGCGCGGAGGTCGCCGCCGCTTGCGGCGCCTCTGTCCACCTGCTCGCGGTCGTGCGCCCCGACGCCGGCGCCCTGATCGGGGAGGCCATGCTCGGGGAGCCCCCGCTCCTCGAGCAAAAACGCCACATCGAGGAGATCCTGGCGGAAGGGGTCGCTCAGCTCACGGAACGAGGGGTGAGCGCCGAAGGCCACGTCGCCGTGGGCGAGCCCATCGACGAGATCGCCCGTCTCGCGCGCGCGCTCAAGGCCGATCTCGTGGTGCTCGGCCACAGGACGCGCTCGCCGTTCGCGCGCTGGTGGCACAGCTCGGTCGGCCAAACCCTCCTCGACCTCTCGCCCTGCAGCCTCATGGTGTGCGTGACGCCCCCTGACGAATCCCAGAAGCCGTGACCCCGCGGCAACGGCTCCTTGCGACCGTCGCAGTCATGGCCGCCACCGTGATGCAGGTGCTCGACACCACCATCGTCAACGTGGCCCTGCCGCACATGGAAGGGCAACTCGAGGCGACGCCCGACCAGATCACCTGGGTCCTCACGAGTTATCTCGTCGCCTCCGCCATCTTCATGCCGCTCACCGGGTTCTTCACGGACCGCCTGGGGCGCAGGCGCTATCTGCTCATCAGCATATTCGGCTTCGTGGTGTTTTCGGGACTGTGTGGGCTCTCGACATCACTCAGTCAGATCGTGCTCTTCCGTTTGCTGCAAGGGGTCTTCGGGGCCGCCCTCGTGCCGCTCTCCCAGGCCATCATGGTGAGCGTCTACCCGCTCGAGGAGCGCGGCCGCGCGATGGCCATCTGGGGGATCGGCGTCATGATCGGCCCGATCCTCGGGCCGACCCTCGGCGGCTATCTCACCCAGGTCTTGAGCTGGCGCTGGACGTTCTTCATCAACCTCCCGGTCGGCATCCTCTCCTACCTCCTGGCGCTGAGCTCGATCCCGGAGACCCCGCGCAAGCCGCGCGCCATGGACTGGGTCGGCCTTCTCTATCTCTCGATCGCGATCGCCGCCACCCAGTTCCTGCTCGATCGCGGCAACGAGTACGGCTGGATGGGCTCCGCGCGCATCCAGTGGGCCGCGGTCGCGGCCGTGGCGGGGGGCGTCGCCTTCCTCGTCCACGGCTTTGGCCGACAGGGCGCGCGCCTGTTCGACCTCGGCATCTTCCGCGACCGCAATTTCACGATCGCAAGTGTCCTGCTCGCGGTGTTCGGCCTCGGGATGTACGGCTCCATGGTCATGCAGCCCTTGCTGCTCGAGGACCTCTTGCATTACCCGACCCTCACGACCGGGTTGGCCATGGCCCCGCGCGGCATCGTGAGCGCCGCCAGCATGTTTCTCGTCGGCCGCCTGATCCGGCGCGTGAACCCCCGTACCCTCATCACCATCGGCATCGTGCTGTGCGCGCTCGGCACCTGGGCCATGGCGCGCTACGACCTGACCATCAGCGAGTGGGACGTGGTCTGGCCCATCCTGATCCAAGGATTCGGGCTCGGCATGATTTACGTGCCGCTTTCGACCGTGGCCTTCGCCACCCTGCCGGAACACACTGCCTCGGAGGCCGCCGGGATCTTCAGTCTGATGCGCGTCATAGGGTCCTCGATCGGCATATCGCTCGTCACGACGGTCTTCATCCGCCGGGGCCAAACGGCCTGGAACGCGATCGGCGCCCACATCCAGACCTTGGGCCAAGGCGCGCGCGACTATCTCGCGCCCTTGCACCTCCTGCCGAATCAAAAGCTCGGTCAGGTGGTCCTGACGCGCCTTCTCGCCCGGCAATCGCAAATGGTCGCCTTCGACGCCGCCTTTTTGTTCATCACCGCGAGCTTCATCGCGATGTTGCCGCTCGTCGTCCTCGTGCGCGCCCATCGCCTGAGCGGCGATTCCGGCGATGTCATGGCCCCCGACTAGGTCAAGCGCGTGGGCTGCGGCTATACTGGCTGCGGCCGCGCCGCATGCGCGGGGGCACAACCATGAAACCACTGGCAATCTTCCGACACGCGCCGGGCGAGGGTCCGGGTTACCTCACCGAGGTCCTTACACGCCGCGCGATCCCGTTCACGGTCATCCATGTCGATCGCGGCGAACCGCTGCCGGCGCACCCGGACGCCTATGCCGGTCTCGTATTCATGGGTGGGCCGATGAGCGCGAACGACGATCTGCCCTGGATCCCGCAGACCCTGGGGCTCATTCGCGAGGCGCACGCGGCCGGCCAAGCGATCCTCGGGCACTGTCTCGGCGGGCAGCTGATCAGCAAGGCCTTAGGGGGCCGCGTCACCCGCAACCCGGTGCGCGAGGTGGGATGGGGGCCGATCGAGGCCCTCGACAACGCGAGCGCCCGCGACTGGCTCTCGGGCCTGCCGCGCGTCTTCGATGTCTTTCACTGGCACGGCGAGACATTCAGCGTCCCGGAGGGCGCATCCCATATCCTGAAGGGCCCCTTCTGCCCCCATCAAGGCTTTGCCATCGGCCGCACGCTCGCCCTGCAATGCCATATCGAGATGACCTCCGCGATGATCGCCCAGTGGCTCGCAAGCCCCGAGGGGCGATCGCTGCAGGCCGCGCCGTCCGTGCAGACCGCGCCGGCGATCCGCGAGCGTCTCGATCAACGCCTCGCGACCCTGCACGTGCACGCCGATCGCCTGTATGCGCGGTGGCTGGAGGGCGCGTGCGCATAGGCATCGACTTGGGCGGCACGAAGACCGAGGGGATTTTGCTCGATGAGGCCGGGGTGGAGCGCGCGCGAGTGCGCGTCGCGACGCCGGCGGCCGCGGGCTACGACGCGATCCTCGATACGGTCGCCGGGATCGTCGCGGCACTCGAGGCGCAAGCGGGCAAGCCCTGTCCGGTCGGGGTCGGAAGCCCGGGGGCGCTGACAGCCGCGGGCACCCTCAAAAACGCCAACACCACCTGCCTGAACGGCCGCCGGCTGGCAGACGACCTCGCAACGCGCCTGAAGCGCCCTCTACGCCTCGAAAACGACGCCAATTGCCTGGCCTTGAGCGAGGCCCGCGACGGCGCGGGGGCGGGTGCGGAGTGCGTGTTCGCGGTCATTCTCGGCACCGGCGTCGGCGGCGGGCTCGTGATCGCGGGCGCGTTGCGCCGGGGCCTGCACGCGATCGCCGGCGAATGGGGGCACAACCCGCTCGAGCCCGACGGCCCGGCGTGCTATTGCGGGCGCCGGGGCTGCGTCGAAACATTCTTGTCGGGCCCGGGCCTCGCGGCGAGCTACGAGGCCCTGGGCGGCGTCCCGGGGCACAGCGCGCAGGATATCGCCGCGCGCGCAGCCGACGATGCCCTCGCGCAAGCGGCCCTTGCACGCTACAGCGAACGCTTCGGGCGGGCCTTGGCCGCGGTCGTCAATATCCTGGACCCCGACGTCATCGTTCTCGGCGGGGGACTGAGCGCGCTGCCTTGGCTCTACACCGAGGGGCGCGCCTCACTCGCCCGGTCGGTCTTCAGCGACGAGTGCCTGACCCCTATCGTGCCCGCGCACCATGGCGCAAGCTCCGGCGTGCGCGGCGCGGCGCACCTCTGGCCCGCCTCTCCCTTTTAACCTCATTGTCAAGGCACTCCCGAACATGCGTTCACAGAGCTTACTTCTCGCCACCCTCAAGGAAACCCCGACGGACGCCGAAATCGCGAGTCACCGCCTGATGCTGCGGGCCGGCATGATCCGCAAGCTCGCCGCGGGCCTCTATACGTGGTTGCCCTTGGGTCTGCGCGTCCTACGCAAGGTCGAAACCGTGGTGCGCGAGGAAATGGACCGGGCCGGCGCCCAGGAAATCCTCATGCCGGCGGTCCAGCCGGCGGAACTCTGGGAGGAGTCCGGGCGCTGGCAACACTACGGGCCCGAGCTCTTGCGCTTGTCCGACCGCCACGCGCGCGCCTTTTGCTTCGGTCCCACGCACGAGGAGGTCGTGACGGACCTCGCGCGCCGCGAAATCCGCAGCTACCGGCAGCTGCCCATGAATTTTTATCAGATTCAAACGAAGTTCCGGGACGAGGTCCGGCCCCGCTTCGGGGTCATGCGGGCGCGCGAGTTCCTGATGAAGGACGCCTATTCCTTTCATGCCGATCGCGAGTCCCTGAGCGCCACCTACGCGCACATGTACGAAACCTACCAGCGCATCTTCACGCGTCTTGGCCTCAACTACCGCGCGGTGCGCGCCGATACCGGCAGCATCGGCGGGGACGCCTCCCATGAATTCCATGTCCTCGCGGACACCGGCGAGGACGCCATCATCACCTGCCCCGCGTGCGACTATGCGGCCAACGTGGAGCTCGCGCAGAGCGCCCCGCCGCCGGCGCCGCCGGCGCCGAAGGAGGCGCTCGCGGAGGTCGCAACCGGTCCCGCCCACACGATCGATGAGGTCGCGCGGGCGCTGGCCGTGGCCCCGCAGCGGATCCTGAAAACCGTCCTCATCCGCGGCACGCGAGGGCCGATCGCGCTGCTCGTGCGCGGCGATCACGAGATCCACCCGATCAAGGCCGCCAAAGTCCCTGAAGCGGCGGCGCCGTTGAGCTTTTGCGACCCCGGGGAGGTGGCCGCGGCCGGGGGCGTGGCCGGCGCGCTCGGGCCGCTTGGCCTCGACGTCCCCGTGTATGCCGATCCGGAGGCGCTCGCGCTTGCCGATTTCGTGTGCGGCGCCAACCGCGCCGACACCCACCTGACCGGCGTCAACTGGGGACGCGACGTCCCGCCGCCACCGGCCTTCGACCTGCGCGAGGTCCTGGCCGGCGATCCCTGCCCCCAATGTCACGCCCCGCTCGAGCGCCGGCGGGGGATCGAGGTCGGGCACATCTTCCAGCTCGGGACCAAATACAGCGAGCGCCTGTCGGCCCGCTTCCTCGACGAGACCGGGGTATCGCGGCCGTTTGTCATGGGCTGCTACGGCATCGGCGTCTCGCGGGTGGTGGCGGCGGCCATCGAGCAGAATCACGATGAGCGCGGCATCGCCTGGCCCACCCCGATCGCCCCGTTCACGGTCGCGCTCGTGCCCATCGGCTACTCGCAATCCGAGGCGGTGATGCGGGCGGTGGACGGCCTGTACGAGGGCCTGCTCGCGGCCGGGGTGGACGTCCTCCTCGACGATCGCGATGAACGCGCGGGCGTGCTCTTCGGCGACATGGACCTGATCGGGATCCCGCACCGGGTGGTCGTGGGGGAACGCGGACTGCGCGCGGGGACAGTCGAATACAAAGGACGGCGCGATGAGCGGCCCGAGGACTGGCCGCTTTCCGAAGCGCTGGCGCGGCTTGCGGACCGCCTGGGCCGCTAGCCTCGCGGCCGCGGGGCTCCTGGGGGCGCTTGGCGCGCACGCCCGCCCCGCGCCCGGCGCGTCCGCCTCCCCCTGGGGCCACATCCCCATCCATCGCGACGCGTTCGCCAATCGTTACGCCGGCGAGGTGTGGCTCGCCGACATGTCGCACCGTTTGTCGGCCCTCATCCCGGGGCGCCGCTTCCGACTCCGGCTTCTCGAAAACGTCCGCTACCAGGCCTTGCGCGAGGGTCTGCGCCCGCGCGTGGTGCTCGCGGTGATCGAGGTCGAGAGCGACTTCGACCCCTACGCGGTCTCTCCGGCGGGCGCCATCGGCCTCATGCAGGTCATGCCCTTCTGGCGCCGGCGCGTCGGCGAGGCGCACGCCAACCTCTTTCGCATGCAGGCCAATCTCCGCGCCGGCTGCTTCGTTTTGCGCCATTACCTGAACCGCGCGCACGGCGATCTGTTTCGGGCGCTGGCCGCCTATAACGGCAGCAACGGCCTACCCTTCTACCCGGACCACGTCTACGCCGTCTTGCACGCGCGCTGGTTCCACCAGTGACGTCTCCTCACAGGATCCGGAAATCCGCAGCGCTCTCGGCCTCCCGATCCCAGGGGTCGACCGCGGCCACGCGCGCGCCCGCCGGCCCTCGCCACAAGGCCGCCAGGAGCCGCTCGCGGGCGGGGGCCGGACCGCAGGCCAGCACCTCAACGCTCCCATCCGCGCAGTTGCGCACAAAGCCCGTAAGCCCGAGCGCACGCGCCTCCTGGTAGACGAACGCCCGGAAGCCGACGCCCTGAACGATGCCCGAAACCCGCCATGCCCCACACGTCATGACTCCCCCCTTCGGTCCTTCCCAGGGGACGCCGCGCCCCCTATGCTCGCGCCTCTATTATCCGCGCTCCACGAGGATCTTCTATGGGTCTCCATCTCGGCGACGTTGTCCCAGACTTCACACAGGACTCGACGGAAGGCCCCATCGCCTTCCACGACTGGATCGGCGATCATTGGGCGGTCTTATTCTCCCACCCGGCCGACTACACGCCCGTGTGCACAACCGAACTCGGTGTCACGGCGCGGCTTGCGGAGGAGTTCCGGCGGCGCAACGTGAAGGTCCTCGCGGTGAGCGTCGATCCGGTCAGCCGGCACAAGGATTGGATCAAGGATATCGACGAGACCCAGAAGACCCACGTCGGATTCCCGATCCTCGGCGACGCCGACCGCAAGGTCTCGACGCTCTACGACATGATCCATCCGCAGCAAAGCGACACCCTCACGGTCCGCTCGGTCTTCATCATCGATCCGCGCAAAATCCTGCGCGCGATGCTCACCTATCCCGCGAGCACCGGGCGCGAGTTCGGCGAGATCCTGAGGGTCATCGATTCGCTGCAATTGACCGACAAGTACAGCATCGCGACGCCAGCCAACTGGCACATAGGCGATGACGTCGTGATCTCGCCCGCGATCCAGGACCCGGATGCCCTGAAAACCCGGTTTCCGAAAGGCTATCGGGAATTGAAGCCCTACCTGCGCATCACGCCCCAACCCACGCACTAAGCCCTCACGGGTGCGCGCCGAAAAGGGTCCGGGCCTCGCGCAGCGACTTCCAGAAGGCGTACGCGGCGATCGGGACAAGCGGCACCAGGACCAGCATGAGGCCGGCGCCCAAGTGCGCGAGATTATGGACGCGCACGCCGGTCGCGATCCCGCCCGTCATCACGGCCGGGTCGAGCAAGCCCGCGGCCCCGGCAATCAGAAAGCAGGCGCCGCCCCCGGCGAGCGTGCGCCCGGCCATTTTGCGCGCCACGTAGACACGCGCCCGGTCATCCAGTTTGCGCCGCGCCATCCACGACCCGAACAACGCCCCCAGCAGGATCTGCATGACCATGGTCCCGGCCCCGAAGAGCAGGCCCGGCAAAAACGCGAGATACGGGCTGTGCATGGCCGGCGCGAGCACCGTGTAGACGATAATCGCGAAGGCGCCCGTGCCCCACCCGGCGATAAACCCGTGCACGAGCGGCATGTAGGACGGCAGCCTCCGCGGATCCTGCGCCTCGGGCTCCGGACCGTGATGGTGGAACAGGTGCAGGACGCCGCCGTTTTTCAGGGTATAAAGCCCCGAGCCGAGCATGACCGCCCCCACCACCACGTAGACGAGGGCGTTCCAGAAGGCGCCGCGCAAGAACGCGGTCACGGCGTAGAACGCAAGCTCGCTCGCAAGCGCCCTCTGCAACGTGAACGTGAGGGAAAAGAGGAGCCCGGCGCGCATCCCCCCGCGGATCGAGTAGGACCCGATCGCGTAATTGAAGGTGATGGGCCAGGTGTGTTCATCCGGGGTGATGCCGTGCACCATGCCGAGGACGAACGCGGTGACGAGGGCCAGTCCGAGCCCGAGGCCTGCCATGTCCGGGTTCCACAGATTGATAGCGCTTAGGACCACGTCTTCCTCTCCAATCGCCCACTGTAACCGGGGTTGCGCGCGGACGCCAAACCCGCGCCCTTAGAGCAGGATGGTCTTGGCGGAAGCCCCCGGCTCCTCGCGCGCCAAACGCGGCACGAGGTAGCCCGGCAGCCGCGCCCGGAGCCCCGCGAGCAAAGCGCGCGCCTGAGTCTCGCCGACCGCAAAGTGCGCGGCGCCCGCAACCGGGTCCAGCATGTGCAGGTAGTAGGGGAGGACACCCGCGTCCATCAGGCCCTCGCTCAGCGCCACGAGCGTCTCGAGGTCGTCGTTCACGCCCGACAGGAGGACCGCCTGGTTGAGCAGCGTCACCCCCGAGGCGCGCAGGCGCGCGCAGGCCGCGCGCAAGGGCTCGTCGATCTCCCGGGCGTGGTTGATATGCAACACCAGGATCACGGGCACCGGCGATTGCCCAAGCCACGCGAGCAACTCGTCGTCGACGCGGCTCGGGACCACCACAGGCAGGCGGGTGTGGACCCGCAGTCGCCGGATGTGCGGGACGCCCCGCAGGCCGCTCACGAACTCCGCCAGCTTCTCGTCGCGCAAGGTCAGGGGGTCCCCGCCGCTCAAGATCACCTCATGCAGGTCGGTGTGCGCGGCGAGATACGCAAGCGGCGCCGCAAAACGCTCGCGGGCGGCGTTGGCCTCCTCGTAGGGGAAATGGCGGCGAAAGCAATAGCGGCAGTGCACCCCGCAGGCCCCGGTCGCCGTCAGGAGCACGCGTCCGGCGTACTTGCGCAGGACGCCGGGGGCGGCGTGCGCCGCGAGGTCCTGGACCGGATCGGGCCCGAAGCCCGGGACCACGGCCTCTTCCGCGGCAAGCGGCAACACCTGACGCAGGAGCGGGTCGCGCGCGTCGCCCTTCGCCATGCGCGCAAGATACGGCCGCGGCACCCGCAACGGGAACACGGCGTGCGCCCGCCGGGCGGCGGGCAAGAGGGCGTCCGGGAGTTCGAGGAGCCGCAGGAGCTCTTCCGGGTCGACGATTGCGCGCGCGAGCTCCAGACGCCAGGGTGCCTGCCGTGCCGGGGAAGTTCCAGGTATCATAGCGGGCACTGTCCGTGTTCGCCGAGGAAAAGGCAAGGGACAGGAACCCATTGACCAGAGACCACCATGGCGACCTATAGCACCAACGAGTTCAAGAACGGCCTCAAGATCATGCTGGATCAGGATCCGTGCGCGATCATCGAGAACGAGTTTGTCAAACCCGGCAAGGGCCAGGCCTTCAATCGCGTGAAGATCCGGAATCTGCGCACCGGGCGTGTCGTGGAGCGCACCTTCAAGTCCGGGGACACGGTCCCGGGCGCCGATGTCGTCGATGTCGAGATGCAGTATCTCTACAATGACGGCGAATTCTGGTACTTCATGTCGCCCGAGACCTTCGAACAGCTCGCCGCCGACAAAACCGCGGTGGGGGACGCCGGGAAGTGGCTCAAGGAGCAGGCCGTGTGCCTCCTCACCCTCTGGGACGGCGTGCCCTTGTCGGTCGAACCGCCCATCCACGTGACACTCAAGGTCACGGAGACCGATCCCGGGGTACGCGGCGACACGAGCGGCGGGGGCGGCAAGCCCGCGACCCTCGAGACCGGCGCGGTCGTGCGCGTGCCGCTGTTCATCAATATCGGGGACATCCTCAAAGTCAACACCCAGACCGGGGAATACATCGCGCGCGCCAAGGAGTAGACCTTGGAGCACGATTGGCAACCGCGCGCGACGCTCAAAGCCCTCGAGCAGCGGGCGGCGTCACTCGCCCGCGTGCGCGCGTTTTTCGGCGAACGCGGCTACCTCGAGGTCGAGACCCCGCTCCTCGCGCGCGCAGGCGCCACCGACGCCCAGCTCGCGCAGTTCGTGACCCACGACCATGACGGGCCGCTCTTTCTGCAGACCTCGCCCGAGTATGCCATGAAGCGGCTCCTGTGCGCCGGGAGCGGATCGATATTCCAGATCACCAAGGCCTTTCGGCTCGAGGAAAGCGGGCGCAGCCATAATCCGGAGTTCACGCTGATCGAGTGGTATGCCGTGGGGTATGACCGCGATCGGCTCATCGCCGAGGTCTGCACGCTGATCGCTTCACTGGTACCGGGTCTTGCCCGGGATGCGCGCATCGTCCGCTATGAGGACCTCATGCGCGAGGCCCTGGGCTGCGACCCGATGGGCGACTCGCTCCCAGTCCTTCAGGGGCGCGTGCGCGCGCTCCTACCCTCGGCCGAGGCCCTCGCCTTCGAGGATCGCGACCAGATCCTGGATCTCGTCATGGGCACGGTCGTCGCGCCGCGTTTTGCGGCCGACCGCCTGACGGTCGTCGTCGACTATCCGGAGAGCCAGGCGGCGCTTGCCCGCATCAATGAGCGCGGATTTGCCGACCGCTTCGAGGTCTACTGCGGGGCCGTGGAGCTCGCGAACGGTTTTCAGGAGGCGGCCGATGCCGATGAGTATCGGCGCCGGTTCGCGCGCGAACGCCAAAAACGCGCACAGCGCGGCCTGCCCGCCATCCCCGAGGACGCGCGCCTGCTCGCGGCGCTCACCGAGAAGTCCCTGCCGCCGTGCGCGGGTGTGGCGCTCGGCTTCGATCGCGCGCTGATGCTGGCCCTCGGGGAGCACGACATCGCGGCAACGCTCGCGTTCCCGTGGGAACGGGCCTGAAGGCACACTCTCAATATCGAACGTAAGGAGGCACCGTGAGTCGGCTCTTTTCCCCCTGGACCCTGCGCTCACAAACCGCCCGCAACCGCGTGTTCGTGTCGCCGATGTGCCAATACTCGAGCGTCGACGGATTCCCCACCGCCTGGCATCTCGTGCATCTCGGCAGTCGTGCGGTGGGTGGCGCAGGCCTTGTGATGATGGAGGCGACCGCGGTGACCGCCGACGGCCGCATCAGCCCGGGCGATCAGGGCCTGTGGACCGACGACCACGCCCTGGCCCTGCAACCGATTGCGCGCTTCATCGCGCAACACGGCGCCATACCCGCGATCCAGATCGCGCATGCCGGACGCAAGGCCTCGACCGATGCCCCCTGGAGGGGCGGTCAGGGGCTCGCGCCCGACGCCGGCGGCTGGACCCCGCGGGCGCCGAGCGCGCTGCCGTTCTCACAGGCGTCCCCAAAGCCCAAGGCCTACCACCGCGACGAACTCCCGGGGCTCGTGGAGGCGTTCCGGCTGGCCGCGGTGCGCGCGCACGAGGCCGGCTTTCGCGCACTCGAGATCCATATGGCGCACGGCTATCTCCTGCACGAATTCCTCTCGCCCCTCACGAACCAGCGCGACGACCTGTACGGCGGGACGCTGAAGAACCGCCTGCGGCTGCCGCTCGAGGTTGCACGTGCCGTGCGCGCGGCGTGGCCCGAGGCGTTGCCCTTGTTCGTTCGGATCTCGGCCACGGATTGGGTCGAGGGTGGCTGGGATCTCGAGCAGTCGTTGGTCTTGAGTCGGGAACTCAAAACGCTCGGGGTCGATCTGATCGACTGCTCGAGCGGCGGCCTCGTGCCCGACGCCCGCATCCCGGCGGGGCCCGGCTATCAAACGCCGTTTGCGACCCGCATCCGCCAGGAGGTCGGCATCGCGACCGGGGCGGTCGGCCTCATCACCGATCCCTTGCAGGCCGAGCAGATTCTCGCGACCGGGCTTGCCGATTGCGTGTTCCTCGCGCGCGAACTCCTGCGCGACCCCTACTGGCCGCAACGCGCCGCGCGCGCCTTGCATACCCAAATCGACTGGCCCGCCCAGTACGAGCGCGCGCGCCTCACCTGAGGGCCGCTAAAAGTCGGCTTCGCGGCCGAGCGAGCCTCTCAAGGCCGCGATCGCGGCCTTGAGATCGAGCGCCCGGCGCCGCTCGAGAAACTCGAGCAGGCGGACGACATCCCGGGTGACGGCCTCGAGGTGCGGTTCGACCGAGGCCTCGCGGCCATCGGCGAGGCACCAGAGGACCCGGTCGAGACTGACGAGGTCGCGCCTGCGGCCTTCGGACTCCGGGGCACCCGGGGGCAAGGGTTCGGCCACGAACTCCGGCACGAGCAGGGGCTCGCCTGCGCCTTCGGCATCGCCCTCGGGCGCGGGCGGGGGCGCCACGTCGTCGAGCACGAGTTCCTCCGCGCCCCCCAGGGTGTCACTGAGGGCCGAGGCGCTGACCCGATTGCCGCCGAGCGCCACGGCCCGCTTCAAGCGCTCCTCCGCCAGCTGCCAGAGTCCGCGGAAGCTCTCCGCCCCCTCCTCCGCCGAGGCCACCCCGACACTGATGCTCAAGACCTTGCCGTCACGCGTCGGGTGGGCGGCCAGTGCCGCCACCAGCTGCTGTCCGAACGGCAGGCCGCGGCTTTTGGCGCCGGCCAAAAGGACCCCGAACTCCGCCCCGCCGAGGCGCGCGAAACAGGCCCCCTGCGGGGGCAATTCGGCGCGCAGGACACTCATCACGTGATCGACGAACTCCGCCATGCGCTCATCGCCATGCTCGCGGTACAACGCCCGGACCTTGTCGATGGCGATCGTCAACACCGTGAGCCCGTCCTTGCGGTCGCTCCGCCAGCGGGCCTCCCCGTGTTCCTCGAAGCCCCGCCGCCCGACCAGGCCCTGGGGCGGCTCCTCGGCACCCGTTAAGGGCTGCTCGAATCGCATGTAGGCCTGGGTGCAGGCCTGGAGTTGCGCGAGGTTCAGGGGTTTGGTGATGAAATCGGTGGCGCCGCAGGCATAGGCCCGGGTCTTCGTTTCGTCATCATCGGCGCCCGTGATGACGATGATGGGCAACTCGCGGATCCGGGCGTCGTCGCTTGCCCGCACGCGGCATATGAGGGCATAGCCGTCGAGACGCGGCATTTCGATGTCGGTAATCAGAACGCCGATGTCGGCGGCCTGCGCCAAGGCGTCCCATCCCGCCTCGCCGTCATTGGCGACCACGACGTCGAAGTCGACCTTCAACATCTTGCTGATCGCTTGACGGATCACGGCGGAATCGTCGACCACGAGGACCTTGCCCGCACTTCGCGCCGCCAAAACTGCGGTAGTCGCGCTCACTCTCACCCCTTCCTGTACGCGGAGCGCAGGCATCGGCATCCAAGGCCTTGGCTCCGCAAAGTCTTCCCTTGACCTTAGAAGGAAAATCCCCAAAGTCAATCGGCGGGGTCGAGACGTGCCCCCGGGGCCCGGCCCGTGGGGCTTTGCGGCCTATGCGACGCGCGAGTCCCCGGCCTGCGTGGTTGCGATGAGCCCGACCAGGCCATCGAGCGTCCGGGCCTCCACGAACCGGGCGTCATCGATCGGCGCCTGAAACCGGGTCTCCAGCGCCAGCAGGATGCTGATGGCGTTGACCGATTCGACCCCGAGATCGGTATACAGATCGCGGTCGCCCGGTATCGGTTCCTTCAGCTTGCCGTAGGTCCGGACTATGGACTCCACGTCCTTACGAATCTCAGCGGGACTTGTCATATCAGCTCCTTGATTCCTTGTCATGGGCCGCCTTGATCGCGCGACCGTCCCGGCCCCAACCGATCCCTCTCGGGCCGATAACCGCGGCCACTCTAGGTTCGGCCCTCGGAGCTGTCAATCGGGCGGCCGGGCGGGCTGATCAGGTCCGCAGGCGGGCCGCTGAGCGGCGCCTTAGCGCGTCTTTCGCGTTCTGGTAGAATAAGCCCATGACCGAAACCGCCCCGCGAGCGATCCGCTTTTATACGGAAGAGGAACTGGACGCGCTCGAGATGAGCGACCCGGACGCCGCCTACCGCATCGCCCGGGCCCAGGCCATGGCCCAGCACAGCGAACGCCGCAGCGCGCCCGCAAGCAATGAGCCGCCGGATCCGGCCGCGGTGCGCGAGGCCGTGGACACGGTCCGGCGGATTCTCGCGCGCGACGGCGGCGATATCGATCTCGTCGCGATCGAGGATCGGGTGGTGCGGGTGCGCATGAAAGGCGCGTGCGCCGGCTGCCCCAATTCCGTCCTGGATCTGCGCAACGTCGTGGAGAAGGTGGTGGGGGCGGTGCCCGGCGTCCAAGCCGTGGTCAACGCGTACTGAGCCTTGGCGGTGAGAGCCAGCCCATGGAAAAGTACATCGATCTGAACATTCCCTGCCCGCGTCCGGACGCGGTGCAAAGCCACGCCGTGATCATCGAGGGACACACGCACACCGGACATCCCTGCCGGATCGTGGACAATACCGGATCGATCGCGCGCGAGGACTTGCGCGCGGTCCTGGACGGCCTCATCCGGGAGCGGCGGTTCGGAATCGCGGCGCTGTCGACCCACGGTGGCAATGCCCTCGGCATCGGGCGCCCGAACGCCACCCATATCCAGTTCGGCGACACCTTGTATCGGCTGCTCGTGTTCCCCTACGAGGCCCACATCGAACCCTTCTAGCTAGGCGTGCGCAAGCGTCCGGCCGAGCAGTCGCTCCAGGACGCGCAGCGGCGAGGTCGCCGGGTCCTTGAGGCCCGCCACCGGGACGCGGAACGTCTGTTCGAAGACGTACTGCCCGGACATCGCGGCGTGGGGCACCTGGTCTGTAAACACGATCCAGGTCGTGCCGGAGGGAAACGGCACCTCGCACTGCGCGCACCGCTCCTGATACCGGATGTCGCGCTTCATGCTGTCGTGGAGCGCCAGCATGTAATGGTCGTAGGGCGTGCGCGTGCCGCGTGTGAGGCCGAGCGCGCGCAAGAGCCCGCTTGCGCCCGGGACCGGCCGCGGCAAGGACGGCAAAAACCGCTCGGCGCACACCGGGAAGGGCTCGCCGACCCGCCAGAGGCGCGCCTGCCCGAGGGGATTGACGTTGGTGAAGACCCGCAGGATGCGCTCCCCGCCGTTCGGGCGCGAGGGAAAGGCATCGACGTGCAGACGGGTGTCGTCCTTGCGGTAGGAGGACATGCGCCCCTGGATCTCCAGCGGCCGGTAACTGGTGCGCCCCGGCCGGATGTGGGGCCGGTAGGCCGGCAGGACCGAGCCGGCGAGGGCCTGCGCGCTCAGGCAGTAGCGCGCGATGAGCGCGCGCAGCCGCTCGCGATCCGCGCCCGCAAGCCGCGTGCCCTTGAGGTCCCCGGTCACCGGGTCGTAACTGACGTTCTTCGCCCGCCCGTCGGAGCAGCGCGGATCGAGAAACGGGAGTTCCTCGTGCTTCAAGGAAAAGGTCAAGCGCGGAAAAAACAACAGACGGCCGTTTTCCAAAGCCGCGATGGCGCGTTGCGTCAAGTCCTCCGGTGGGGCCGCATCCCAAGCCTCGATATCGATGTTCACGAGCGGATTCATAGACCCTCCCGCCGCTATCTTGACATAGCGGCGGAACCGCGCCTAGCCCGCTCGCCGGCCACGGCGCGCCGTTTGCTCCGGTGATCAAGGCCCGCGCCCGTCACAGAGGCAAGGGGGAGCGGATCGGCCGGGAGGCTAGCGTCGCGTGAGGCGGTAAACCGACTCCTCCCGCCAGGCGAGCCCGCGCTCGGCAAGCTCGGGATGGGTGTCCGCGGTCTCACGCTCGCAGGCGAGCCGCTCGACGTGGAAGGCCGGCCCGAAGAGTGCCGCGATCTCCTCGCCGGACACCGCAAACGGCGGCCCGCTCGCCGGGTCCTTCAGAGAAAACGGCGCGATCAGCAGCACGGGTGTGCCGGGCCGCACCAGCGCGGCCATTTGCTGCGCATAGTCGGGGCGCTTGGCGGGCGGCATGGCAATCAGCGCGGCGCGGTCGTATACGGCCGTGATCGGACCCAAAAGCGCGCCCGTTAAATGAAAATAGTCACCCAGAAGGATCGACACGCCGTCGGCCTCGTAGGCCAGGAACTCCTCGCGCCCCGAGCGCTCCGCGACTTTCCGCCATTCCTGGTAAAAGGCCTCCACCGCCAACGGACTCAGCTCGCAGCCCAACACCTCGTGCCCCTGGGCCCGCAGCCAGCGCATGTCATGGCTCTTCCCGCACAACGGGACGAACACGCGCCCGGGCGGACCGAGCTGGTCGGCGTGGCGCTGTAAAAAGCGATTGACGTCGCTTTGATGAAAGCCGATCCGATTCTCGTGCCAGCGCTCGTGCCAGAATTGTGGATCCATGGTCCCCCCCGGGGTTCTACATTGCCGACTCGATTACCGCGAGCGCATCCGCCACCGCCTGCGGCCACCCGAACACGACCTGGTAGCGATCGGCCGGGCCGGGGAGGCGCACGTACCGGCCGCCGGCCTCCGTCACCACGGCCTCCGCGGCCGCCACGTCCCACACACGCACATGCCAATCGACCATGGCGACGGCGGCGCCGCGGGCGACCGCTGTGTGCGCGAAGCAGTCGCGATAGACGCGCAGATTCGGGAAATGCCTCGCCAAGGCGCAAAACACCGCCATGTGCCCGCCGTTCGCGAAGTTCTCCGGGGCCGTGGCCGCGAGCATCGGCACGCCTCCTCCGGGCCCGGGCCCGGTGATCCGCAACGCCTCGCCGTTGGCGTAAGCGCCCTGCCCGCGGGCGGCCTGCACGCGCATGTCCAGACGCGGGTGGTCTATGACCCCAAGCACCGGCCGGCCCTCGTGGCGCAGGGCCACCAGGGTGCCGAAGGTCTCAAGGCCGTGCACAAAATTGTCGGTCCCGTCGATCGGGTCCAGGACCCACTGCCACGGGCTCGACGGCGATTCGGCCGCGTACTCCTCACCGATGACCCCGTGGTCCGGGAAGGCCCGGCCGAGCGCCTCGCGCCAGGCGGCCTCGATGCGCGTGTCGGCCTGGCTCACATAGGACCCGTCCGGTTTGAGCGTGACCTCGCCGCCGCGCGCGGGCGTGTCTTCGAGAATCGCGCGCGCGGTGTCGGCAAGCGTCAACGCGAACTGCAAAAAGCGGCGGCTGTCGGCATTCGACGGACCGTTCATGATCGGCTCCTTCGCTGAGCAGGCACCATACCCACTCGCGCCCACCCGGACAAGACTCGGCGCCCCTTCGTCGCTCCGTTAGGTATGATAGAGGCCGATCGACGCATTCTGAGGAGAACGGATGAAGACGCGCATCGAAAAAGACAGCCTCGGCGAGTACCCGGTCCCCGCGGACGCGTGGTATGGGGTGCAAACGGCCCGCGCGGTGGACAACTTCCGGATTTCGGGGCGGATGCCCGACCGCGACTTCATCATCGCCCACGCCCGCATCAAGATCGCGGCCGCGCGCGTCAACGCCCGGGCCGGGCTGCTGCCGGAAGACCTGGCGCGCGAGATCGAGCGCGCGGCCCAAGCGATCGTCGCCGGCGATCACCACGACGCGTTCGTCGTCGACCGCTTCCAGGCGGGCGCCGGGACGAGCCACAACATGAACACCAACGAGGTGATCGCGAACCTCGCCAACGTCGCGCTCGGCGGGGCGCGCGGGACCTACGCGCCGGTCCATCCGAACGATCACGTCAACATGGGACAAAGCACCAACGACACCATCCCGACCGCCATCCGGCTCGCGATCTTGAGCAAACTACCCCGCCTCCTGCAGGCGGTGCATGCGCTCGTAGACGCCTTGCGGGTCCACGGCGCGCGCTGGGCCACGACCGTCAAGAGCGGGCGCACCCACCTCCAGGACGCGGTCCCGACGACCCTCGGGCGCGAACTGATGGCCTACGCCTGGACGCTCGAGCGCTGCGCGCGGCGCATTCAGGACACCGCTATCGATCTCGGCGACTTGGGTCTCGGCGGAAGCGCCGTCGGCACGGGACTGCACACCGCCCCCCACTACGCCAAACAGGTCTGCGAGGAATTGTCGGCCCTCACGGGGGACGCGCTGCGGCCGGCTTCCGACTTGAGCGCGCAAATGCAGTCGATGGCCGATCTCGAGCGCGCCTCGAGCGCGGTGCGGGGGCTCGCGCTCGAACTGATCCGCGTCGCGAACGACCTGCGCTTGCTCGCCTCCGGCCCGCGCACCGGCTTTGCGGAGATCCGCCTGCCGGCGGCGCAACCGGGATCCAGCATCATGCCTGGCAAGGTCAATCCGGTCCTGCTCGAGATGCTCAACCAGGTCTGTTACCAGGTCCTGGGCCAGGACGCGGCGGTGGCGACCATGACCCAAGCGGGGCAACTCGAGCTCAACGTCATGATGCCGGCCTTGGGATCGGCGCTGTTCGACATGTTCGACTGGCTCACGAACGCGCTGAACGCGGTGACCACCCACACCATCGCGGGCATGACCTGCGACCCGGAGCGCTGCCGCGCGTACGCGTACGCGAGCGTCGGGCTTGCGACCCTTTTGAATCGCGCCATCGGCTACGCGGCCGCGGCCCGGCTTGCGCAGGAATCCGAGCGCACCGGGCGGCCCATCCAGGAATTGGTGCGCGAGCAGGGCCTGATGGATGAGGCGGCGTTCGCCGAACTCGTCGAGCGCGCGGCCCTGGGGGCCTCCGCGTGATCCAGGTCCTGGTGCTGTACTACAGCCGCCGCGGGAGCGTGCGCCGCATGGCCGAACTCATCGCCCGCGGGGTCGAGGGGGTCGAGGGGTGCATGAGCGTCCTGCGCACCGTGCCCGAGGTCTCCCCGACGACCGAGGCCGTGGCCCCCCCGGTCCCGGACTCGGGCCCGCCTTATGCCACGCTCGACGACCTGCGCGCCTGCCACGGGCTGATCCTCGGGAGCCCGACGCGCTTTGGCCACATGGCGACCCCGATCAAGCACTTTCTCGATACGACCACACCCCTGTGGCTCACGGGCACGCTCGCCGGGCGGCCGGGGGCGGTGTTCACATCCACCGGTACGTTGCACGGCGGCCAGGAGGCGACGCTCCTGTCGTTGGCGCTGCCCCTGTGGCACCACGGCATGCTCCTGGTCGGCATCCCCTACACCGAGCCGGAACTGACCACCACCGCGGCCGGCGGCACGCCCTACGGCGCAAGCCACCACGCCGGGCCCCAGGACGATCGCCCGGTGAGCGCGGACGAACGCGCCTTGTGTCTCGCGCTCGGGGCGCGGGTGGCGCGCATCAGTCGGGCGCTGGCCGCAAGCCCCTAGTCCGCGGGGCGCGACAAGACCTCGCGTAGATAAGGGATCGTCAGGGACCGGCCGTCGGCCAGGGTCGCGTGATCGAGCCGCTCGAGCAATACGAACAGCGCGCGCAAATCGCGCGGTCCATGCGCCAGGAGGTAGGCCGCGCTCGCATCGCTCAAAGCCAGGCCCCGCTCCCTCGCCCGGTATTGCACGGCGCGCGCCTTGTCGGCGTCCTCCAGCCCTTGGAGAGCCAGGACCGGGCCGCTCAAAAGCCGCGTGCGCACGTCCTCGCGTGACCACGCAAGGCCCGCGGGGTTGGCGCGCGCGGCCAGCAGGATGCGCCGCGCGGGACTCAGCGCCTCGAATAAGGCGAACAGGCGCCCTTCCCGCTCCGGGCACGAGGCCGCCGCCTGGACGTCATCCAGACACACAAGGGCATCGCGCGGAACGTCCGCGAGCGCCTGCCACGCGGCCTCGCCCGTGTCCGCGAGCGAGAGATAGCGGCAGGGCCCGTTCGTGCCGGCATCGCGCGCGGCCGCTACCAAGAGGTGGGTCTTTCCGCAGCCGCTCGGCCCGAACACGTACAAAGGCCCCCGCCCGCCTGCGGCCAGCGCCCGGGCGGCCGCGTGGGCGACGGCATTCGCGCCCACCCAGAAGTTCGCGAACGAGGGCTTGTCTGCGACCGCGAACTGTAAAGGCAGTTGCCGCATCGCTTAAGACCCCGCGCTCATCGGGTCCCGGGCGCGCAGGCGGCGCAGTCCGGTCATCGCCACCGTGGATACCGGCAAGGCGAGCAGGATGCCGGCGAAACCCAACAAGCGCCCGCCGGCCAGCACGGCGAAGATGACCACCACCGGGTGAAGACCGATGGAGCGGCCCACGAGCCGCGGGCCGAGGACCATGCTCTCCATGACCTCGGTAAAACCGAACACCGCGAAAACCGGCAGGAGGTGGTCGAGATCGTGGTATTGCATCAGCGCCGCGAGACTCGCCGTGACAAGCCCGGCGAAGAATCCAAGGTACGGGATGATGCTCGCAAAGCCCGTGACCACCCCGATCGGTATGGCCAAATCGAGACCCGCGGCCGTCAGGCCCGTGGCGTACAGAAACGCGAGCGCCAGCATCAAGGACAACTGACCGCGCAGCAGGCGGCCCAAGGTCGCGTCGACCTCGCGCGCGAACGCCGTGACCGCCTCGCGGCGGCGCGCCGGAATGGTCTCGTGGAGAACGCGCAGGATGTCGTCCCAGTCGCGCAGAAGATAAAACGTGACCACAAGGACCAGGAGGCCTTGCGCGAGCCAGGCGAGGAGGCGCAGGCCGGAATAGGTCGCGATCGACAACACGCGCGCGGCATCGGGGCCGAGGCTGCGCCATTGCTGCAAGAGGTGCCGCGCCATGTCGTGCACATCGATCGTGTAGCGGCCGTGCGTCATGCGCGTCAGCTCCCGCTCCAGCCACGCGACGTAGACCGGAACGTGGGCGCTGAACGTGACGACTTGCGCGCGGATCATGGGGATGAGCGCCACCACCAGGGCGGTGATCGCCAGCAACACCACAAAGAGGAGCAATAGGATCGTGGCGCTGCGCGGGATACCGGCGCCCTCGAGGCGCGTCACGAGCGGGTTTGCGATATACGCGAGGAATAACGCCAGCAGGAACAGCGTGATGAGCGGCGCCAGGGCGTAGACGACGACCGCCAGCGCCAGCACGAACGCGGCGCCGACGAGAAACGGCCGGTCAACGGCGCTTGCCACCGCTCGCCTCGATGTCCTTCACCACGCCCCAGGTCCACAGGTAGTGCCCGCCGCTTGCCAGCGTCGTGACGAGTACCGCGAACACCAGGACCCTCTGGAGGTGCGCGATGTGAAACACGAAGGCGCGCTCCGTCAGAATGACGACCACGAGCAGGATCTGCACGAAGGTGTTGAACTTGCTGGCGATGCTCGGGCGCATCTGCACCGGCCCGTACAGGGATGTGTAGACGAGGTAGCCGCCGACGATCAAAAGATCCCGGAACGCCACCACGAGCACCAACCAAAAGGGCAAAAGCGCGAGCAGGGCGAGCATGACGTAGGCGCTCACCAACAGGATCTTGTCGGCCGCGGGGTCCAGGATCGCGCCGAGCGGGCTCACGAAACCGAAGCGTTTGGCGATAAAGCCGTCCAAGCCGTCCGAAAACCCCGCCACCAGAAAGACCCACAAGGCGTCCAGGTAGCGATGGTCCTTCAGCACCAGGATGAGCAAGGGCACGAAGGCCATGCGCATGACGGTGATCAGGTTCGGGAGATGGCGCACATTGTTCACAAACGTCCTCCGGATCGGCTCCTGGCAACACTTCAAAGAGTTCGAGCCCCGTCCGTTTACCGTCGGCGGCCGTGACAAGTCAAGATTTACTTATGGACCGCCCGGTCCTACCATTCAGGACGCACTTCGGAGCCAAACGGCCGTGACGGAACAAAAACCCTCGCCACCCCTCACCTATCGCGAAGCCGGCGTCGACATCGATGCCGGCGATGCC
>DAHWKH010000002.1 GCA_027343725.1 Acidiferrobacteraceae bacterium | reverse complement strand
CAGATGATCTCGCACGGCTTCGTGTCGGCGGCCTTGTTTTTGTGCGTCGGGGTGCTGTATGACCGGCTGCACTCGCGCGCGATCAAGGACTACGGCGGCGTCGTCAACCGGATGCCGCTGTTCGCGGCCTTCATGATGCTGTTTGCCATGGCCAACTCGGGGCTGCCGGGCACCTCGGGGTTCGTCGGGGAATTCCTCGTGATCCTCGGGAGCTTCCAGGTCAACGCGTGGTACGCCGTTCTCGCGGCCACGACTCTGATTTCGGGGGCCGCCTACAGTCTGTGGCTCTACAAGCGGGTGATCTTCGGGCCGGTCACCAAGCCCGCGGTCGCGGGTCTTACGGACATCTCGGGGCGCGAGACCGCCTTTCTCGCGATTCTCGGCGTGGCGGTGCTGGCCATCGGCCTCTGGCCGTTCCCGTTGTTGCACGTCATGAACGCCTCTGTCCATCACCTGGTGCATCGTCCGGGCTTCAGGGTTCCGGGCGGCAGGCCTTAAGGGGAAGCGCATGCTGCATATCGGACCCGCCATGCCGGAAATCATCGTGTTTGCGCTCGCCTGCGTGATTCTCCTGGCGGAGGCCTGGCTCAAGGGCGCCAAGGGTCTCGCCTACGGGCTCGCCCAGGCGGCGCTCATCGGCGCGGCGGTCACCGCCTGGGCGCATCCGGTCGCGGTCCATCCCCTGATCTTCCACGGGATGATGCTCGCCGATCGCCTGACCACGGTCTTCGAGATCACGATCTTCGCGGTGATGATCGTGGTGCTCGCGTACTCACGGACCTATCTGTGGGATCGCGGCATGGGCCGGGGTGAGTATTTCGTGCTCGCGCTCTTCGGGGTCGTCGGCATGTGCATCATGGTGAGCGCCGCCAACTTCCTCTCCCTCTATCTGGGCCTCGAGCTCCTGTCCCTGAGCCTCTATGCCCTGATCGCCTTGCAGCGCGACTCGGTCCCGGCGACCGAGGCGGCCATGAAGTACTTCGTCCTCGGCGCGCTCTCGTCTGGGCTCTTGCTCTATGGCTTGTCGCTCCTCTACGGGGCCACGGGGAGTCTCGAGATCGCGCAGGTGGCCCACCGGCTGGCCGCCCTCCCCGCGGGGGATCTGGTCGCGACGCTGGGACTTGTGTTCGTCCTCTCGGGGCTCGCCTTCAAGCTCGGGGCCGTGCCGTTTCATATGTGGATTCCGGATGTCTACGAAGGAGCGGCGACACCCGTGACCTTGTACGTGGGAACGGCGCCCAAAGTCGCCGGGTTCGCGCTCTTTCTGCGACTTCTGGTCGCGGGCCTTCACGGTCTCTCGGGGTCATGGCAGGAGATGCTCGTCCTCCTGTCGGTGCTCTCGATGGGGATCGGCAACGTGGTGGCGATCGCCCAGACCAACATCAAGCGCATGCTCGCCTATTCCGCGATCGCCCACATGGGCTTCGTGCTCCTCGGCGTCCTGAGCGCCAGGACCAGCGGTTACGGCGACGCCTTGTTTTATGCCATCGTGTACGCCTTCATGTCGGCCGGGGCCTTCGGCGTCGTCATCCTGCTCTCGCGCCGCGGTCACGAGGCGGAGAATCTCGATGACCTGCGGGGCCTGCATCGCAGGAGTCCGTGGTACGCCTTCATGATGCTGCTCTTCATGTTCGCCATGGCGGGCGTGCCCCCGACGATCGGGTTTTACGCCAAGCTCGCAGTGATCCAGTCGGTGGTGAACGCCGGCTTCTACGCGCTGGCCGTGAGCGCCGTCCTCTTCTCGGTGATCGGCGCGTTCTACTATCTCAGAATCGTGAAGCTCATGTACTTCGATGAACCGGCCGACGAGCACGCCGTGGCGGGCTCGTGGGACTTGCGCTGGTTTTTGACCCTGAACGGCGCCGCCATGATTCTCCTGGCGCCCTGGGTCGGCACCCTGATCGCGCTCTGCCGCGCGAGCGTGCAGGGCCTGTCCTAGCCCCTCGCGATTCCCACCCACCGGGCCTTTCAAGGCCCGGTCAGTCTGTCACGGTTCCGCCATGCCTGATGCGCGGAAATTTCATAAAGCTACGGCATCCTCCGTCGCGAGAAAGAACACAACTCTTGCGGAGGAATTCTCATGTCGTATCGTCCCCGGAAACGGGTTTTGATCGTCCAGACGGCATTGGCCCTGTGTGCGCTGGCAGCGCACGCGCACGCGGCTGTCAACGTCGGGACCGTGAACGCGTCGCGCGCCAAGAAGGCCCAAGCCTTGCTGAAGGCGACGAGCACGAAGCTCACGAAGAAGGACATCCTGACGTCCACGCAAACGGAACGGGTCATCAGCCGCCGGGAGATCGCCGCCAACGGCCCCCTGGCGGGCTCCGCCCAGGCGCTCTCGCTGGCGCCGGGGGTCGCGGTGCGCGGCTACGGCGGGATCAGCGGCAGCGCCCGCTACGAGATCGCGATGCGCGGCGTGAAGGTGGGGTGGTCGAGCGTGAACGGGGACGTCGAGCGCAACGGCATCACGGTGCTGTTCGACGGGGTGCCCATGAACAACCTGATCGCGCACAACGGCAGTTGGGACTCGAACGAGATTCCCTTCATGTCGCTCCTGTCGGGCGTGAACGTCCTTTACGGGCCCGGTAATCCCCGGAGCCGGTGGTTCGACAGCGTCGGGGGGACTGTCAATTTCGTGCCGGTGCAGCCGACCGCGAAGGCCGGGGGGACCGTCGGGATGACCTCCGGAAGCGACCAGACCGAAGGCGCGCACGTCGTTCTCGACACCGGCACGCACCACCATTGGTCGACCGTTGTGGCGGCAGGTTTCCAGCGCGACAACACCTTCCGGACCGGGTCGTTCAGGGCCCCGAGCCGCTCCTCGGCGTTCTTTGCCAAGACCGTGAAGACGTTCCGCAACGGATCTCTGAGTTTCGGCGGCTACGCCGACGACACCACCGAGTTCCGGCCCAATTTCATCCCGCTGTCCCCCATCCCGGCGGGCCCGAACGGCAGCGCGATCACGGTCGACGGCACGAGCAACACGCCCTTGTACAGCGAGAAGACCACCGGATTTTATTCGTCGTTGCCGCAATCGGTCTGGTTCAAGCAGATCGTGGTGCGCGACCGGATGCTGTATTCGCAGCTCAATCTCAAGCTCTCGCACGACTTGAGCTTGCACGACCTCGCCTGGTATCGGCACGGCCACCGGGTCCACTGGCGGGTGGACAATTACCATTACAACGGCTCATCTCCCGGGCCCGTGAACTCGGAATATTACAACCCGCGGTCGGATACCTACGGCAACCGCATGGACCTCACCTGGCGGCAGCCCGGGAATATCGTGAAGGTCGGCGGTTCGTGGATCAACCAGACCTACACGACCCCCTATGCGGGCTACAACGCGGCCGACGGCACAAGCCCGGCGCATCCCGTCCAATACAACAACGACACGCTGACGAACACCTATCTGACGGCCTTCGCCCAGGATGGCGTGTCGCCCCTGCAGGGACTCACGATCACGCCCGGCATCGCCGCCGTCGATTACCAAACGGCGTTCTTCAACAACGGGGCCGCGAGTGCGCCCGCCGGGTCCACCAACGTGTCGTTGGCGCCGAACGACAGCAAGGTCTTCACCCGAATCGAGCCCTCGCTCGGCGTCGTGTATCGCCTGCGCAAGGACTGGTCGGTTTACGGCAATGCCGCGGAGACCTATCAAAACCCGGGAGACAACGCCTTCGGGGCCTACAGCGGCACGAACGCGATCGATCTCGGAAGCCTGAAACCCGTGCGCAGCCGCGATGACGAGCTCGGGACGCGCTTCCTGGTCCGCAAGGCCGGCGTCCTGCGCCATTTCGTCCTGGACGCCGATGTCTATCGCGACGTCCTGTCGCACGAGACGCTGGCGACATATATCTCCACGGGCGGCAATTTCGCGACGACGGAGTTCGCCTCGGCGAGCGCCACGTATCAGGGCGTGAACGTGAGCGTGCAGGACAGCCCGAGCTGGCATTGGCACGTGTTCGGCAACGCCGCCTTCACGCGCGCCCGCTTCGACTCCTACGTGCCGAGCGGAAGCACGCGCAATTACGCCGGCTATCCCGTCTCCTATAGTCCGCGGTGGACCGCGGCCATGGGCGTGTCGTATCGCGCGCGCTTAGGAGCGCTTCTCGTGACGCCCGGGGTCGCGGACCAATACACGGGCGGCCAATATCTGTTCAGCAACCTCGCCAACGCGCCGACCCACGAGCAGATGCCCGCGTATGACATCGTCAATACCCAGGTCGCGATCCGCGCCGGCACGCCGGTCTCGGGGCTCTCGTCCGTGACACTGACGATCGGCGTCACGAATCTTTTCAACACCCACGACAACCCGATCGAGTACATCACGAGCGGCGGCTACTTCGGCGGCAACAGCGCCGGCGCCGTGCTGGCCGATCCGGGCGCCCCGCGCCAGTATTTCGCGGATCTCTCGGCGCGGTTTTGAGCCCCGCCCGGGGCCGGATCGGCCGGCCCTGGGTTCCCTAGCGGTAACGGGGTACGCGTTGCCGCGGCGTGAACAGGACGCAATAGCCCATGGGGTCGATCACGCCCCGGACCTTCTGGCAGTGCCCGACACCCATGGTCCCCTTCGGCGTCAGGCCGCGCATCATCATGCCGTTCGAGTTGCCGACCGGCGCCAGGAAGTAACGACACATGCTGCACATTTTGTGGTCGAGCGGGTGGTTACGGTAATGAACGCTCGCCTTGCTGGCCTTCGTGTCCGCGCGGGTGAGCGCGGGCCAGGTGAGCGCCGCGAGCGCCCCGATACGCTGCAAGAATTGTCGCCGTGTCAGGGGTTTCGCCATGACCGCCTGTCTCCTGTCGTTGCCGCAATGGGTTTGGCGTTGCGTTTTGCGGGCTCAAGGGTCAGCAGGACCCCGTTGTGGTCCGAGAGCGGCTCAAAGCCGCACGCGATGCGCACGTCGCGCACCCGCCCGGGTACGACCCCCTGCAGAAAGAGGAAGTCGATGCGCTCCCGTGGGGCATTCGCCGGGAAGGTGGCGGACGCGCCGCGACCCTTGAGGGCGAAGCTATCCATCCAGCCGTTTGCGAGCAAGCGGCGAATGCCGGGGCTTGCGGGTGCGGCATTGAAATCCCCGGCGAGGCATTGGGGGCCGCTATAACGCGCGAGCGCGCCCATCAGCGCTCGGACCTGGTGCACGTTCTGCGCGGGCACCCACGAGCAGTGGGCGTTCGCGAACCGCCAGACCTCACCCTGCCAGGCGAATTGCGCAACCAGGGCCCGCCGCTGCGCCGTGTCCTCGCCATCATCGCCGCGCGGCAGGGCCAGTGACCAGGAGGCGCGCAAGGGGATGGTGGAGAGGATGGCGACACCGAGCTCGGTCTCGCCCGCCGTGGCGGACACGCTGTGGCGGTAGGGGCTTTGCGCCGTGAGTTCCGCGACCTGGTCGCGCGCTTTCGCGACGCGCACGGCCTGCAGCGCCACGACGTGCGGGCGCATCGCCTCGAAAAGCGCAAGAATCCGACGCCTGCGCTCGGGCCAGGCGCCGAACGCCGCCTCATCGCCTTGGATGTTGAGGGTCAGGATCCTCAGCATGACCGCACTGTAAGGCCGCCTCGACAGGGTCGCCATCCGCCCCGCGCCCGAGAGGGCCGGAGAGGCCGTTTCCAGGACATCGACGCATACCCTCGGACCGAGGGGCTCGCCCGAGGCGGATCGCGAAGAGGGAATCCCTGGGATGCGCATCGGGATGATTCCGAGCCCAAGGTCGCGGTTCATGCGTGTTCGGCCGAACGGATTATCGATATCGGTTGTGGGCCGCGGAGAGGGGCTTATTACGCCGCAACGGGGTCTGGCTTTACGGGAGCCGCGGATGCGTCAGCCCGAGAAATGGTAGCGGGGGTAGGATTTGAACCTACGACCTTCGGGTTATGAGCCCGACGAGCTGCCAGACTGCTCCACCCCGCACCAGAAGGGCGCAGAGTCTACCATGTTCGACGATAATGGCAAGCGGGCGGCGCACGCTTTGCAGATTGCCGCAGAAGGCATATAATTCCCCGCATTCTTATCGCGTTTGCGGTGCGGCGGGAGTGGGCGTATGCCCACTTTTGCGTTTATGGGGATGGAGAAGCGGACTCAAGCGGAACGGCTGCGGGGCCTGGTGGAGCCGGCGGTGGGGCGGCTCGGTTTCGAAGTCGTGGACATCGAATTCCTTAGCGGCTCAAGGACGCTCCGGATCTATATCGACGGGCCGGAGGGCGTCGATGTGGACGACTGTGCGCGTGTGAGCCGGCAGGTCAGCGCGCTTTTCGATGTCGAGGACCCGATTCCCGGGCAGTACACGCTCGAGATCTCCTCGCCCGGGCTCGACCGGCCGCTGGCGCGGCGTGACGATTTCGTTCGTTTTGCGGGATCGCAGGTCAAAATCAAGACGTCGGCTCCGGTGGAGGGCCGGCGAAACTTTAGCGGGCGCCTTCTGGGTATGGACGGCGGGAACGTGGTTCTCGAGTCCGAGGAGGCGCGTTACGACTTGGCCCTCGAGAATATCGAGAGGGCGAGGCTTGTGCCCGATCTATGAGGGCGGGCGGAGGGTGTGATGGCGAATGAAATCTTGATGGTGGTGGACGCCGTTTCCCGGGAAAAGAACGTCGACCGCGAGGTGATCTTCGGGGCGCTCGAGGCGGCGCTCGCCACGGCGACGCGCAAGCGCCACAAAGACGATATCGATGCCCGTGTGGCCATTCACCGGGAAACCGGGGAGTACGACACCTTCCGCCGCTGGCTGGTCGTGTCCGACGAGCAGGAGGTGCTCGAGTTCCCGGCGCGCGAGATCCGGTTGTCCGAGGCGCGCGCGACGAGTTCCGAGATCATGCCCGGGGACTACATCGAGGAGCCGCTCGAGCCCGTGGATTTCGGGCGCATCGCGGCCCAGGCCGCAAAGCAGGTCATCGTCCAGAAAGTGCGCGAGGCCGAGCGCGAACAGATCGTCAACCAATTCAAGGACCGCCAGGGCGAGCTCGTGACGGGTGTCGTCAAGCGCCTGGAGCGCGGCGATGCCATTATCGAGTTGGGGACGGCCGAGGCGTTGTTGCCGAAATCGGCCATGATTCCGCGCGAAGGGCTGCGTCCGGGCGATCGCGTGCGCGCCTACCTCGAGGATGTGCATTCGGCGCCGCGCGGCCCGCAGCTGTTCTTGAGCCGGACGAGTCCTCAGCTTCTGGTCGAGCTGTTCAAGCTCGAGGTGCCGGAGGCCGGCGAGGGGCTGATCGAGATCCATGGCGCGGCCCGGGATCCGGGGCTGCGGGCCAAGATCGCGGTCCATTCCAAGGACCCGCGCATCGATCCCATCGGGGCGTGCGTCGGCATGCGCGGTTCGCGTGTGCAGAGCGTATCGAACGAACTCGGCGGCGAGCGCGTCGACATCATCCAGTGGTCCCCTGATCCGGCCCAGTTCGTGATCAATGGTCTCGCGCCCGCCGAGGTCCTGTCGATCGTGGTGGACGAGGAATTGCACAGCATGGACGTCATCGTCGACGAGGCGCAGCTCTCCCAGGTCATCGGCCGCGGGGGCCAGAACGTGCGGCTCGCGTCGGAATTGACGGGGTGGGAGCTCAACGTCATGACCGAGGAGGCGGCCTCGGAGCGCGGTCAGACGGAGGCCGCGAATGCCGTCCAGATGTTCGTCGAGCAGCTGCGCATCGACCCGGAGGTCGCGGAACGGCTCGTTCAGGAGGGATTCATGACGCTCGACGAGGTCGCGTACGTGCCCAAGCAGGAGATGATGGCGGTCGAAGGGTTGAGCGAAGCGCAAATCGATGAAATGCGTGATCGCGCCCGTGATATCCTATTGACGCGCGCCATCACCCTCGAGGAAAAGATCGACATGGCCGAGCCGGCCGCGGATCTTCTGGCGGTGGACGGCATGGACGAGCACATGGCCCGGCTCTTGGCAAGCCATGGCATCAAGACCATGGAGGAACTCGCGGACCAGTCGGTGGACGACTTGGCGGCGATCGAGGGTCTCGACGAGGAGCGCGCGCGGGCCTTGATCATGGCCGCGCGTGCGCCGTGGTTCGCCGACCAGGGCCAGGGGGCCTGACGGATACACATGCCTGAGACAACAGTCAAAAGTTTTGCCGAACAGATCGGTGTCGCGCCCGACAAACTGCTGCAGCAGCTGATCGCAGCGGGGATCAAGGGGAAGAAGGGCGCCGATCCTTTGAGCGACGACGAAAAGATGGCCTTGCTGAGCTTTCTGCGCAGCCACCACGGCGCGGGCGAGCCCGAGGCCAAGCGCGTGACCCTGACCCAGAAGTCGACCAGCAAGATCGTGCAGAATTCCCGGTTCGGCCAGGCGCGCGCCGTCCAGGTCGAGGTCCGCAAGAAACGCACCTTCGTGAAGCGGCCGGCGGCGGGCGAGCCCGAGGCCCCTCCGGTCGAGCCCGAGGACGCAGCCCCTCCGGTCGAGGAGGTGCAGACCCCGCCGCAGGCGGTGTCGGCGCCCCCGCAAGCGGTGGTCGAGGAGCCGCCGGAGACGCCCCCCGCGCCGGTGGCCGAGAAGCCCGCGCCGCCGCCTCCCGAGCCGGCCCGGCCCGCGCCCGAGACGCGCCCGAAGCGCGAGGCGCGCCCGGAGCGCCCCGAGAAGGGTCGGAACGACCGCCGGGAACGCCAACCCGTGCGACCGAGCGGCGGTGATCGACGCCCGCCCAAGACCCGCGGCGGACCACGCCCGGGCCCCGGCAAGCGCGTGGTGACCAGCATGAGCGGCCAGCACGCCTTCGAGATGCCGACCGAGCGGGTCGTGCGCGAGGTGTTTTTGCCCGAGGCCATCACCGTGGCCGAGCTCGCGCAACAGATGTCGATCAAGGCGGCCGAGGTCATCAAGGCCCTCATGCATCTCGGTATGATGGTGACCATCAATCAGGTCCTGGACCGCGAGACGGCGGCGATCGTCGTCGAGGAGCTCGGGCATACGCCGCGCGAGGCGCGCAGCCACGACCCCGAGGCCATGCTGAGGACCGTGGAGCAGGACGGGGTGCGCGAGGCGCGCCCGCCGGTGGTGACGGTGATGGGGCATGTGGACCACGGCAAGACGTCGCTGCTCGATTACATCCGCAAGACCAAGGTGGCGAGCGGCGAGGCCGGCGGGATCACGCAGCATATCGGCGCGTATCGTGTCGAGATGCCCAAGGGCAGCCTGACCTTCCTCGATACCCCGGGGCACGAGGCCTTCACGGCCATGCGCGCGCGCGGGGCCAAGGTGACGGATATCGTCATTCTGGTGGTGGCGGCGGACGACGGCGTGATGCCGCAGACCGTGGAGGCCATCCACCACGCGCGCAATGCCGGCGTGCCGATCGTGGTGGCGGTCGACAAGATCGACAAGCCCCAGGCCGACATGGAGCGCGTCAAACAGGAACTGGTGGGCCACGAGGTCGTACCCGAGGAATGGGGGGGCTCCGATATCTTCGTGCCGGTGTCGGCCAAGACCGGACAGGGCATCGAGGATTTGCTGGACGCGGTGCTGTTGCAGGCCGAGCTTCTGGAATTGACAGCCGTGCACGAGACACTCGCGAGCGGCATCGTCATCGAGGCGCGGCTCGACAAGGGCCGGGGACCGGTGGCGACGATCCTGGTGCAGGAAGGGACCTTGCGCAAGGGCGACGTCATTCTGGCGGGCCGTGAGTAGGGACGCGTGCGCGCCATGGTGGATGAGAACGGCCGCCCGGTGAAGGAGGTCGGCCCCTCGACGCCGGTCGAGGTCCAAGGCCTGTCGGGTGTTCCGAACGCCGGCGATGAGGTCACGGGCGTCGAGAACGAGCGCAAGGCACGCGAGATCGCCTTGTTCCGCCAAGGGAAATACAAGGACGTGAAGCTTCAGCGCCAGCAGGCCTCGAAGCTGTCCAATATGTTCCAGCAGATGCAGGACGGCGACGTCAAGACCCTGAACCTGATCGTGAAGGCGGACGTCCAGGGGTCGGTCGAGGCCTTGACCGACGCCCTGGAGAAGCTGTCGACGGACGAGGTCAAGGTGAAGGTCGTCCACGGGATGGTCGGGGGTATCAGCGAGTCCGACGTCAACCTGGCGGTGGCCTCGAATGCCGTCATCATCGGCTTCAATGTGCGCGCCGACGCGGGCGCGCGCCGCCTCCTCGATTCGGAAGAGGTCGATATCCACTATTACAACGTCATTTACGACGCGGTGAACGAGGTGAAGGCGGCGATGGCGGGCATGCTGAAGCCGCAATTCCGCGAGGATGTGACGGGTGTGGCGGAGGTGCGCGAGGTGTTCCGCACCAGCAAGATCGGGCAGATCGCCGGCTGCCAGGTCACCGAGGGTGCCATCCGCCGCGGCCGTCGCGCCCGTGTCCTGCGTGACAACGTGGTGATCTATGATGGCGAGATCGAGTCGCTGCGTCGTTTCCGCGACGATGTCGCCGAGGTCAAGGCGGGTATGGAGTGCGGCATGACGGTCAAGAACTACCAGGACGTCCGTGTGGGCGATCAGATCGAGGCG
>DAHWKH010000187.1 GCA_027343725.1 Acidiferrobacteraceae bacterium | reverse complement strand
CCGGAAGAATGCAGCGCCACGTTCCCGACTCGATTGCGACATTGCGGTTTCTGTTGGCCCGCGCCATCGCTCGTGCACTCGCGCGTTGTCCTTGTTGCGGGTCCCTAAACCCAAGGTGCACTTTATGACACAGTAAGACTAGTACGCGTCCGCGGTAAGCGTATGTGTATAGGGTCGCCAGTAGGTTGGGGTCCGGAGGCCGCACAAGATTGGGCGGCCCGCCTCGTGCGCTGGTACAACCACGACCATGCCCACAGGGCATCCGTTACGCAAGCCGGCGCAACGCCATGCTGGAGAGGACATCACCCTCCCGGCCGCCCGTCATGTCCTCTACCAAAAGGCTAAGCATCCACGTCGCTGGTCGGAACCGACCCGTGACGGGTCGCCGAAAGCGCTGATCACCTTAAACTCGGCGTGGTGGCTCAGTACGGCCGGGGTGGCTTATCGACCGGGTCTGTCGACGAGACCAATCGGCTGCGCGCAGACGGCCCGGCCCGACGCTACGTTCCCCGGAATTGGGTGAAGAACCTTCTTAACCCGCCCCTGCCCGGCCTCCCAAGGGGCGCTTGTGGTCGGCACGCCCCCGGCGCCGCCGACGAGTCTCCTGGCGTTCGCCCGGCCGGCCTTGTTAGACTCCGGCGCGCCCGCAGTCGGGCGCCAGGGAAGCCCATGAAGATTTGCATCGTGTCCGACAGTCACGATCATCGTGACCTCTTGAATGCAGCCGTTGGCGAGGCCAAGACCCTGGGCGCCGAGGCGGTCGTCCATTGCGGCGACATCGTCGCCCCCAGTACCCTGCGCACGTTGCGCCGCCACGGCCTCCCCGTCCACGCGATCCACGGCAACAACACGGGCGACCTCTACCATTTGTCGCGTTTGGGCCATGAGCCCGGGGGCTTCGTTCGGTATTACGGTCAGGACGCCGACATCGAGCTTGGGAACCGCCGGGTGTTCGTGGTGCACTACCCGCATTACGCTCACGCCATGGCCTGTACCGGCGATTGGGATATCGTCTGTTGCGGCCACGACCACGTCGCCGAGGTGAAGTCGGTGGCCAACCTCAAAGGCGGGCATACGACGCTCGTCAACCCGGGGACGGTCGGCGGCGTGGGCGCTGCGGCGACTTACGTACTCGCGGACCTCGAGGCCCTCTCGTTTGCGATCCGCGAGGTGCGGGGCGACTAGCGGGGCGGCCCGCCGATATCCACCGATTGTCCGTGCCCAAGCGACCCGAGATAGCTCACGAGATCAGCCATGGTGCGGCTCCCGTAGGCCGGCGGATGCCCGAGCAGGCCGTTGCGCACGCACATGCGGATCTGAGTCTCGAGCGTGATCACCTTGTGCACATGCGGGTTGTAGCGCGGGAAGATCGCCGCCGCGTTGACGAGGCTCGGTATGGTTTTGCCGTTCGGCAGGCGGCCGGCCGTGCGTCCGCCGTTGATATGGCAGGTCGCGCACGTGGTCCTCTGGCCGTGGAAGCTGCGCTCGTGGCTCCCGAACGTGTCCGTGTTGAAAATCTTCGCGCCGGCGTGGACCGCATGGGACAGCGCCTGCGAGGCGACTGATGCGAACGCACTGCCGGTTGCGAGGCACGCGGCGACGCCGAGCGCGGTCTTGAAGGGAGTGGTTTTCATGGGATCGGGGCTCCACCTGTCGGTTCTTTTCAGCAGGTAGCCTAACGGAGCCCGACAGGCGGCGCAACCGTCCGGACGGCCCCGCGCATCCGCGCGCACTCCGTCTGCCACGAACCGCCCATGTGTGCTACCCTGCCGCCCAAATCACACGTTGTCCGACATGCCTTCGATCACAAACACGCCCCCCGACAGCCGCTCCTGGTCGCGCGACCTCCTGCTCGTCTTCTGTCTGGCCGCGGTCTTTTTCGGGATCCTGCTGGGGACGCGCGAGCTCGGTAACCCCGACGAGGCGCGCTACTCGGAAATTCCGCGCGAGATGGTGGCGAGCGGTCACTACATCACGCCGCGGCTCGACGGGGTCTTGTATTTCGAGAAGCCGCCGCTCTTCTACTGGCTGCAGACGGCATCGATCCACCTTTTCGGCCTGAGCCAGTGGTCGATGCGCTTCTGGACCGCGTTTTTCGCGGTCTTGGGCTGCGTCGCGGTCTATGCGACAGGGCGTGTCCTGTACAACCGCCGCACGGGCTTGCTCTCGGCGCTCGTGCTCGCGACCTCCTTCCTGTATTTCGGGATGGGACACATCATCACCCTCGACATGGCGGTCTCGGTGCTCTCGAGCCTCAGCCTGTTCGCGTTCATGCTCGCCAACCGCCACCCGCCCGGCGCGAAACGCCGCCTGGGCATGTGGGCCGCGTTCGCGTTCGCGGCCTTGGCGACGCTCACCAAGGGCCTCATCGGCATCGTGTTCCCGATGCTGGCGATCGGACTGTGGATCATCGTCTTGTGGGATTGGCCGATCCTGAAGCGGATGTACCTGGCGAGCGGATTCGCCTGGTTTTTTCTGTTGGCCGCCCCCTGGCACATCGTGATGCAGATGAAACACCCGACCTTCCTGCATTACTACTTCATTCGCCAGCATTTCGAGCGCTACCTGACGCACGTCGCGCATCGCTATCAGCCGTTCTGGTATTTCGTCCCGGTGGTGATCCTGGGCGTCATGCCTTGGACTGCCTTTCTCGCCCAGACGGTGCGTTTTCATGCCATGCGCTGGCGCGATCGCGCCCAGCACGCCGATACCCTGCTGCTCGCGATCTGGGTTGTGTCCATCATCGCATTCTTCTCGGCGTCGGACTCGAAGCTCGTCCCCTATATCCTGCCGGTGTTTCCGCCGCTCGCCATTCTCATCGGGCGCTACCTCGATGACCGCTGGGACAAGCCGCTCGAGCGCGTGAACCGCGGGGTCTTCCTGGCGATCGCGCCGATCGGTCTGGCGCTCGCGTGGGCGCTCGCCGTCATTGTGCCGGCGACACGCCCAAGCCTCGAACCGCACACCCTGCGGCTGGCCATGATCGCTTTGGGCACGGTCCTCGGGCTCGGCGCCGTCATCACGGCGGTGATCGGGGTGCGTCGCGGTTTCGCGGCCGGGGTCACGGCCCTCGCCCTGAGCTTTGGCCTGTTCCTGCTCGGACTGAACGCCTCCGCGCCCTATCTCGATACGCGTACCATGAAGGCTTTGGCAAAGGTCCTGCGCCCGCGGTTGACCCCCCGGGCGATCGTCGCGTGCTATGGTAACTACTATCAGGACCTCCCGTTTTATTTGCGCCGCAAGGTGGAGGTCGTGGACTACACGGGCGAACTCGGCTATGGCACGACGATCCAGAAGACGCCGTGGATCATGCGCGGCAAGACCTTCTGGCGCCAGTGGTCGAGCAAGACGCCGGTGTACATGGCCACCAGCCGCCAAAGCTATCGGCAGCTGAAAAAGCGGGGCATCCCGATGCACATGGTCGCCGGCAACGCCTTCAACGTGATCGTGGCCAACAAGGCCGCCTGATGCGCTACCTGCCGCTCATCCTGCTGGGGGTCCTGCTGAACGCCGTGGCGCAGCTGGTCCTGAAGGAGGGCATGCGCCGGATCGGGTACTTCGCCTTCGATTGGGGGAACGTCCTGCCGATCGGCACCCGGATCCTGTTCAGCCCCTACGTGATGGCGGGGCTCACGCTGTATGTCGTGAGCTTTGTCGTTTGGCTCCTCGTGCTCTCGCGGGTCCAGGTGAGCTTCGCCTACCCGATGCTGAGTCTCGGTTACATCGTCAACGCCGTGGCCGCTTACTATCTCTTTCAGGAGAACTTGTCATGGCCGCGCGTCGCGGGGATCTTTGTCATCATTCTCGGTACGTATTTGATCACCAGGAGCTGAGATGGAAAAGCCCCAGGACGAGTTCCTGCCGTTTTCCCGCCCGAGCTTGAGCGAGGAGGCGATCGCCGAGGTCGTCTCCTGCCTGCGTTCGGGCTGGATCACGACGGGTCCGCGGGTCCAGCGCTTCGAGGAGGCCCTCAAGGCTTACCACGGCAACGCGCCGTTCGCGCTGGCGCTCTCCTCGGCCACGGCCGGCCTCCATCTCGCGCTCGCCGCCCTGCGGCTCGTCCCGGGGGATGAGGTGATCACGTCCCCCATGACGTTCGCCGCCACGTTGAACACCATCGTCATCGCGGGCGGCCGCCCGGTGCTGGTCGACGTCGCGCCCGATTCCTACAACATCGACGTCGCTGCGATCGAGGGCGCCATCACGGAGCGCACGCGCGCCATCGTGCCGGTTCATTTCGCGGGCGTGCCGGTCGACCTCGATCCCCTCTACGCGCTCGCCGAGCGCCACGGCTTGCGCGTGATCGAGGACGCGGCGCACGCCATCGGGACGGAGTACAAGGGGCGCATCATCGGATCGTTCGGCGACACGCAGGTCTTCAGTTTTCATCCCAACAAAAACATCACCACCGGCGAAGGCGGGGCGGTCATCACCCGTGACGCGGGCCTTGCCGCCGATGTCGCGCTGGCGCGTTTTCACGGCATGGATCGCGAGGCCTGGAACCGGTTCGGAAAATCGGGGTCTCTTCATTACGAAATCGTCGCCCCCGGCTTCAAATACAACATGATGGACATGCAGGCGGCGCTCGGGCTCCATCAACTGCCCGCGCTCGAAGGCTTCATCGCGCGGCGCACGGCCCTCGCCGAGCGCTATCTCGCGCGCCTGTCCGACTGGCCGCAGTGGCGCCTGCCGCGCCCGCCCGCCTATGCCCATAAACCCGCATGGCACCTGTTCGCGCCCCTTCTCGAGCCCGAGGCGGCCGGCATGGACCGCGATACCTTCATGGCCGGGATGAAGGCGCGCAATATCGGGACCGGCATCCATTATCGCGCAGCCCACCTCTATCCCTATTATCGGGACCGCTACGGTTACCGACTTGGGGACTTTCCGCACGCCGAAGCGGTCTCGGAGCGCATCGTCAGCCTGCCGTTGTTCCCGGCCATGACGGACGCCGATCAGGACCGGGTCATCGACGCGATGTCCGATCTGTTCGCGAAGGCCTGATCATGCGTCCCTATGTGAGCGTCGTCGTACCGGTCTACAACGAAGAGGATAACCTGCGGCCGCTGTTCACCCGCCTGACGCAGGTCCTCGATGGCCTGGGGCGCCCCTACGAGATCGTCTTCACGAACGACGGCAGCGTGGATCGGTCCGATGAGATCCTGCGCGCGCTCCACGCGGAGCGGCCGCGCGAGGTGCGCGTCATCGAGTTCAACGGCAATTTCGGGCAGCACATGGCGATCATCGCGGCGTTCGAATACGTGCGCGGGGACATCGTCGTGACCCTCGACGCGGATCTCCAGAACCCGCCCGAGGACATCCCCCGCCTCATCGCCAAATGCGAGGAGGGCTACGACGTGGTGGGCGGTTACCGCCGCGATCGCCAGGACACGTGGTTTCGGCGCAACGCCTCGCGGCTCATCAACCTCGTGCGCGCGCGCATCACCCAGATCCAAATGCGCGACCAGGGCTGCATGCTGCGCGCCTACAAGCGCCACATCGTCGACAATATCGCGACGAGCGGCGAGGTCTCGACCTTCATCCCGGCGCTCGCCTACAGCCTCGCCACGCGCCCGACCGAGATCGAGGTCGAGCACGCGCCGCGGGCGGCCGGTCAGTCCAAATACCGTCTCTACGATCTCATACGGCTCAACTTCGATCTCATGACGGGATTTTCCCTGGTCCCGCTCCAGGTCTTCACGATGCTCGGGTTCGTGGTCTCGCTCCTGAGCGGGATCCTGGTCCTGTATCTGGCGCTGCAACGGATCTTCGTCGGGCCCGAGGTCCAGGGTGTCTTCACGCTCTTTGGGATCATGTATTTTCTGGTCGGGCTCGGAATCTTCGGCCTTGGCATCATCGGCGAGTACGTCGGGCGGATCTATCTCGAGGTGCGCAAGCGCCCGCGGTTCGTCGTGCGCGAGGTCTTGCAGCGGCTCGATGACGACTAAGGCGCGCCTCGTCGTTTTCGCCTACCACGAGGTCGGGTATCGCTGTCTCGAATGGCTGCTCGCGCACGGCGAGACCGTGCGTGCCGTTTTCACGCACGAAGACCGCCCCGACGAGAACGTGTGGTTCCGCTCGGTGGCGGCCCTGGCGCGCGCCCACGGCGTCCCGGTCCTGACGCCCGCGACCCTCAAGGACGCGGCGATCATGGCCGCGATCGCGGCCTACGAGCCCGATATCCTGTATTCGTTTTACTATCGCCACATGATCCCGGAGGCGATCCGGCGGCTCGCCGCGCGCGGCGCCTTCAACATGCACGGCTCGCTCCTGCCCGCCTATCGTGGCCGCGTGCCCATCAATTGGGCTATCATTCACGGGCAGAGCGAGACCGGCGCAACGCTCCATCACATGGTCGCGCGCGCCGACGCCGGCGACATCGTGGATCAGGAGCGGGTCGCCATCGGCCCCGAGGATCGCGCGCGTGACGTGCTTCTGAAAGTCGCGGACGCGGCCGTAACGGTGCTCGCCCGCGCGCACCCGATGATCGTGGCGGGATGCGCCCCGCGTCGCGTCCAGGACGAGACCCAGGCCAGCACCTACGGGGCGCGGCGCCCGGAGGATGGGCGTATCGATTGGCGGGCCTCGGCCGCCAGCATCTTCAATCTGGTTCGGGCCCTCACCGATCCCTACCCGGGCGCCTTCAGCGAGGTGGCGGGCGAGCGTTTCCTGATCTGGTGGGGCAGACCCGTCGCTTGGCCGGAGGGCGTCGAACCCGGCCGCGTGGTGTCGGTGGCGCCCCTGATCGTGGCGACCGGGAAGGGCGGTTTTCGTATCGACAGATGGGAATGGGCTCGGAAAGGCCTTTACGGACATCACGGGTTCTCCGTGGGGGAAAAGGTCGGTCCCTAACGCGGCATCGCCGCACGCGCTTTTTTTGGAGATAGGTAATGGCCTTGAAAGTCCTGATCCTCGGCGTCAACGGTTTCATCGGCAACAGCCTCACCCAGAGCATCCTCGAGCGGAAGGACTGGGAGGTGTACGGCATGGACATGAACAACGACAAGCTCGAGGGCTGTCTCGGCAATGACCGCTTCCATTTCGTGGAGGGGGACATCACCGTCAATCGCGAGTGGATCGAGTACCACATCAAAAAGTGCGACGTCGTGCTGCCGCTCGTGGCCATAGCCACCCCCGCCACCTACGTGACCGACCCCCTGCGGGTGTTCGAACTCGACTTCGAGGCCAATCTCGACATCGTGCGCAAATGCGTCCGTTACAAGCGGCGCGTGCTGTTCCCGTCGACCTCGGAGGTGTACGGCATGAGCGCCGACACGCCGTTCGACGAGGAATCGAGCCGGCTCGTTTTGGGTCCCATCCACAAACAGCGCTGGATCTACTCCTGTTCGAAGCAACTCCTCGACCGCGTCATTTACGCCTACGGCAAGGACGGCCTCGCGTTCACGTTGTTCCGCCCGTTCAACTGGATCGGACCCAAGCTCGACAACATTCTCGAGCCCAAGGAGGGGAGCTCGCGCGTCTTGACGCAGTTCCTCGGCAATATTCTGCGGGGTAAGGATATCCAGCTCGTCGACGGCGGCAATCAGAGGCGCAGCTTCACCTATATCGACGACGGCGTCGACGCGCTCATGCGCATCATCGAAAACCCGGACGGGTGCGCGGACGGTCGCATCTTCAATATCGGCAACCCCGGCAACGACTGCTCGATCAAGGATCTCGCGGCGATGCTCGTCGATCTCGTCAAGACCTACCCGCGATACGCGCCGCTTGCCGAGCGCGTCAAGATCGTGGCCGTCGATTCCCAGGACTACTACGGAGAGGGCTATCAGGACATCCTGACCCGCGTCCCCTCGATCGAGAACGCGCGCCGCTTCCTGGGCTGGGAGCCGCGCACCGACCTGAAGACGGCGTTGCGCAAGACGCTCGATTATCACCTGGCGCGCCCCTCGCAGGAGTTGCAGTAGGGGCGATGCCGGATATCACCCTCGCCATCAAGGTCGATGTCGACACCGAGCGCGGCACGCGCGTCGGGGTCCCGGCCCTGCTGCGCGTGTTCGCGGAATTCGGCATCCGCGCGAGCTATTTCTTCTCGCTCGGCCCGGACAACACCGGGCGCGCCCTAAGGCGGGTCTTTCGCCCGGGTTTCCTCGCCAAGGTGGGGCGCACCGACGTGGTCGGGACGTACGGGCTGCGCACGCTCTTAAACGGCGTCTTGTGGCCGGGACCGCACATCGGCAAGCGCCACGCCACGATCCTCCGGGCCGTCAAAGACGCGGGCCACGAGGTCGGGATCCATTGCTACGATCACACGCGCTGGCAGGACGGCCTGCACGCGATGCGCCGGGACGACGTGCGCCGGGAGTTTTCCCGGGCGCGCGCCGAGTTCGAGCGGATTTACGGGGAGCCGGCGCGCGCCGCCGCCGCCGCCGGCTGGCAGGCCAACGCCGACAGCCTCGCGGTCTACGACGAGGCCGGCCTCGTCTATGCGAGCGATGCCCGCGGGAGCGGGCCGTTTTTCCCGGCGGTGGACGGCACGCGGTTTCGCACGCTCCAGATCCCGACCACGTTGCCGACCCTCGATGAACTGCTCGGCCGCCGCGATTTCCCGGAGGAGCGGCTCATCACGCATTATTTTTCGCTCCTGCGGCGCGCGGGCCCGAACGTGCTCACGATCCATGCGGAGATCGAGGGCATGGCCAAGTCGCAGTGGTTCCGCGAGTTCCTCGCGCGCGCGGCGTCCATGCATATCCGGTTCGCCACCCTCGGGGATATCGCCGCGGACCTTCTGCGCGCGCCGCAGGCGATCGGCGCCTGCGAACTGACGATGGGTGAGATCGATGGACGGTCCGGACGACTCGCCACGCAGGGTCACGGCCTCGCCTGAGGGGCCCACGGAGGACTTGCCGGTCAGCGCCTGCCTGCCCGCGCTCACGCAGGCCCTGGCGCATCACCCCGTGGTCCTCGTGTCGGCACCGACCGGCAGCGGGAAGACCACCGCGATCCCGGGCGCCTTGATCGCCGACCCCTGGCTTCGCGGACGGCGCATCATCCTCTTGGAGCCGCGTCGGCTCGCGGCGCGCTGGGCCGCGGAGCGCATGGCGCTCACGCGCGGTGAATCGGTGGGTCAGACGGTGGGTCTGAGGACCGGTCTTGTAACCCGCGTGTCGCGGATGACGCGCATCGAGGTCATGACCGAGGGGGTGTTGACGCGCCGCATCCAACGCGACCCGGAACTCGCGGACGTGGGGCTTGTGATCTTCGATGAGGTCCATGAGCGCCACCTCGCCACCGATCTCGGGCTCGCGCTCGCGCGCGACGTCCAGCGCGGCCTGCGCCCGGATCTGCGCGTCCTGCTGATGTCCGCCACCTTGGGCCGCGAAGGCGTGACGCGCCATTTTCCCGCGGCCCCCCTCATAGAGGCGACGGGCCGCGTCCACCCGGTCGCGATCGCGTATCTCGCCAAATCCCGGGACAAGCCGCTTGCCGCCCACGTGCGCGCGGCCGTGACCGAGGTCCTCGGCCGGGGGCGCGGTGACATCCTCGTGTTTCTCCCCGGCCTTGGCGAGATCGTCCGCTGCGAGCAGGCGCTCGCGCGCGATGCCGCGACGCTCGGCTTCGGTCTCGCGCGTCTCCACGGGCACATGAGCGCCGGCGAACAGGACGCGCTCATGACACCCGCGGGGCATCGGCGCGTCATTCTGGCGACGGCGATCGCGCAAAGCAGCCTCACGCTCCCCCATGTCGACACCGTCATCGACTCAGGCCTCGTGCGCCTGGCGCGCTTTGACCGCGCAAGCGGCTTCACGCGCCTCGTGACGCTCCCTGCGAGCCGGGATGTCGCGGACCAGCGGGCGGGCCGCGCCGGGCGCACCGGCCCCGGCTTTTGCCTGAGACTGTGGACCGAGCACGATCACCAGGGCCGCGTGCGCGAGGCCCCGCCCGAGATCGAGCACGCGGATCTCGCGCCCTTGGCCCTCGAGCTCGCGGCCTGGGGGGTGCCGGACGGCGCGGGTCTGTCCTGGCTCACGCCGCCGCCCGCGGCATCGCTGGCGCAAGGCCAAGACCTCCTGGAACGCCTGGGGCTCATGACGCGCGCGCAGGCGTTGACCGCGATGGGGCGCGCGGCCGTCGCCCATGGTCTGGGCCCGCGGGCGGGCGCCCTCATTCTCGGAGCAAGGCCCGAGCAGCGCGCGCTTGCCTGCGCGCTCGCGGCCTTGTGGGAGGAGCGTGACCCCTTATCGACGGCCGACGATTGCGGGATCGAGCGCCGGCTTGCGTGGCTTGCGGATCACCCGCGCTCGGTTTGGGCGGAACGCGCCGCGCGCTTGGCGAAGCGGCTGCAGGCGGCACCCTGGCAAGGGCGCGGCGAGGACCCCGAGACGCTCGCCGAGCTCTTGTTGAACGCGTTCTTCGATCGGGTCGCGATGCGCGTCGCGAGCCGGCCCCCCGCCTTCAAGCTCGCGAGCGGGCAGCGGGCGCGGATGAGCGATCGGGACGCACTCGCGACGGGCCCGCTCGTGTTCGCGCTGTCGGTGGAAGAGGGGGCGTCCGATGCCTGGATCCGCCTCGCCGCGCCCTTGCCGGAGACCGTCTGGGAACGGGCCCTTGCGCGTTTCGGCGAGGAGCGCCTCGCGGTGTCCTGGAACGAGCGCGAACAGACCCTGAATGCCCGGCGCGAGCGCGTCTTCGGCGCCCTTCTCGTGCACAGCCTTCCGTGCCCGGTGCCGGACGACGTCGATGGGGTGCGCGCGGTGATCGAGGTGGTGAGGCGATCGGGGCTGCGCGCCCTCGCCTGGAGCGAGGCGGCGCGGGTTTTGCGGCAACGGTTGGCGGGACTACGCGTCTGGCAACCGGAGTGCGACTGGCCCGACGTGAGCGATGAGGCCCTGATCGCGCGCGTCGAGGACTGGCTGCGGCCGGCCTGCGCGCGCGGCTCTCTCGCGGCCCCCGACATCGCCGCCGGTTTGCGCGAGGCCTTGCTCAGCGCCTCTTTGCGCACGGCCCTCGAGCGTGACGCCCCGCTCGCGCTGCGCCTGCCCTCCGGGCGCGCACGGGCCTTGCGCTACGAGGATCAGGGCCCGCCGGTGCTCTCCGCCCCGGTGCAGGACTTCTACGGTCTGGCGCGTTTGCCGACGATCGCCGGCGGGCGCGTCACGCCGCGCGCCGAACTCTTGTCGCCGGCCGGGCGCCCGCTGCAGGTGACGAGTGACATCGGGCGTTTCTGGGAGACGGTGTATCCCGAGATCAGGCGCAGTCTCGCGGCCCGTTACCCGCGGCACAGCTGGCCGCTCGATCCCCTGACTCCGCCTCCTCGGCGCCGTTCATGAACGCCCGCAGCCCCAGTTTGGCGAACAAGGCCGCATCGGCCGTGATCGCTGGGTTGGGCGTGGTGAGAAGGGTCTCGCCGGCAAACAGGGAGTTCGCGCCCGCGAAGAAGCACAACGCCTGCAGTTCCTCGCTCATGCCATCGCGACCCGCGGCCAGTCGCACGCGGCTTTGCGGAAGACAGATGCGGGCCACCGCGATCGTGCGCACGAATTCGAATGGCTCGAGGCTCGGCGCCTCGGCGAGCGGTGTTCCGGGCACGCGCACGAGGAGGTTGATCGGGACGCTTTCGGGTGGCGGATCGAGCGCCGCCAATTGGGCGATGAGCCCCGCCCGGTCGGGGCGCGACTCCCCCATCCCGACGATCCCGCCGCAACACACCTTGAGACCCGCGTCGCGGACCCGCGCGAGCGTCGCCAGACGGTCCTCGTATTCGCGCGTGCCGATGATGTCCCCGTAAAACGCGGGACTCGTATCCAGGTTGTGGTTGTAATAATCGAGTCCGGCCGCCGCCAAGCGCTCCGCCTGTCCGGGGCGGAGAAGGCCGAGGGTCGCGCACGTTTCGAGCCCGAGGTCGCGAATCGCGGCGATCATCTCCGTCACCCGATCGAGGTCGCGGTCCTTGGGCCCGCGCCAGGCGGCGCCCATGCAGAAGCGCCCCGCGCCCCCCGCCTTCGCGCGCCGCGCGGCCGCCACGACCTCGTCGACGCTCAAGAGCGCCTGGTCTGCGACACCCGTGTCATAGCGCCGCGATTGCGGGCAGTAGCCGCAATCCTCGGGACACCCCCCGGTCTTGATCGACAACAGCGTGCTGACTTGGATATCGGCCGGATCGAAGTGCCGCCGGTGAACGGTGTGGGCCTCGTACAGAAGATCGAAAAACGGCCGGGCGAACAGCGCCTCGACCGTCGCGAGCGTGTGGGTCATGAGCCTCTCCTCGGGTCAGACGCTACGACGAGCGGCGCGCCCTGTCAACCGTCCGTGCCGCCGTCTCTTGACGAAACGGGGGACGTCCGATGCCGGTGTAGATGAAACCGAGTTCGGCCAGGCGTTTGGGGTCGTACTGATTGCGGCCGTCGAATATGCGCGCGCTCTTCATGAGGCCTTTCATGCGCACGAAGTCCGGGTGCCGGAACGGCTTCCACTCGGTGACCAGAATGAGCGCATCGGCGCGTGTCAGGGCGGCGTACGGTTCCGCGACCAGGGTGAGCGCGCCACGCTCGAACCACGCCGCCGGGAGCTCGCGTCGCGCCGCCTCCATCGCCACTGGGTCGTAGGCGCTCACGGTGGCGCCCGCGGCCAGGAGGTCTTGCAGCAAGGTGACCGACGAGGCCTCGCGCATGTCGTCGGTGCCCGGCTTGAAGGCCAATCCCCACAGGCCGAAGTGGCGGCCGTGCAGTTTCGTCCCGTACTCGCGCGTCACCTGCGCAAAGAGCAGACGCTTCTGGCGTTCGTTGCGCGCCTCCACGGCCTCGAGGACCACGGGCTCGAGGCCGGATTCCGCGGCCATGCGGATGATCGCCTTCACGTCCTTCGGGAAGCACGATCCGCCGTATCCGCAGCCGGGATAGATGAAGGAGTAACCGATCCGGGCGTCGGATCCAATCCCCTTGCGCACGCTTTCCACGTCGACGCCCAGCCGCTCGCACAGATTGGCGATCTCGTTGATAAAGGAGATTTTCGTGGCGAGCATGGCGTTGGCCGCGTACTTCGTCATTTCCGCGGCGCGCACCTCCATGAACAGAATGCGCTCATGGGTGCGCATGAAGGTCCCGTAGAGGTCGCGCATGATGTCGCGCGCGCGATCCGACTCGCAGCCCACCACCACCCGGTCCGGACGCATGAAATCCATGATGGCATCGCCTTCCTTCAAAAACTCGGGGTTGCTGACGACGTCGAACGGGACATCGAGGTTCCGGCGGGCCAATTCTTCGCGGATCGTGTCCCGGACCCGTTCCGCGGTCCCCACGGGCACCGTCGACTTGTCGACGATCACGGCGTAGTGGTCGATACGCTGCCCGATATCGCGCGCCACGCTCAAGACGTGCCGGAGATCGGCCGACCCGTCCTCGTTGGGCGGGGTGCCGACCGCTATGAAATAGACCTCGCTCGTGGCCAGCGCCTCGGTGAGGTCGGTTGTGAAGCGCAGCCGCCCGGCGGCGACGTTGCTCACCACGATGGCCTCGAGGCCCGGCTCGTAGATCGGCAGGACGCCGCGCTTGAGGCCGTCGATCTTGTCCTGGTCGATGTCGACGCACGCCACGTCATTACCCATTTCCGCAAAACAGGCGCCCGTCACGAGCCCTACATAACCCGTGCCGATCACGGTCAGTCGCATGGTTGGCCTCACAAGGAAAGCGGAGTGTGCTCGACCGCGATTCTATCAGAAGCGGCGGCCGGCCTCTCCCAGGGCCGCGCTCAGCGTGCGGCGCTGTCCTGTAAGGCAGTCGCCCTCAGAGGGTCGGTGTCACGTCGCGGCCGCCGTACACGCGTTCATGCCGCGCCTGGCACTCCGTGCAGCGTTCCGCGGTGGGGTAGGCCTCGAGGCGCGCGTAGGGGATGGCGCATCCGCAGTCGATGCAGTCCCCATAGGTGTTTTCGCGCATGCGCTCCAAGGCCCGTTCGATGGCCCGCAGCTCCCGGACTTCGTTTTCCCGCTCCGCGAGATTGAGATCCACGAGCTGCAGCGCGAGCGATTCATCGCCCGGGTCCCCCACTTCCCCACTCGCCTGCTGCAGATTGTCGCGACCGCTGTCCTTGCGCGCCGCGCGCAGCAGCGCGAGCAGCTCCGCGCGTCGTCCTCGGAGCTTTCCGGACAGCACCGCCATTTGCTCTGGGCTGATTTCGGACATTCTTCCTCCGCACGGCCGTTTGATGCGACGGCCTCAAGGGTTCGTCTTCCATCCTATCTTGCCGCAAACCGCCGCCAATTGCGCGGGACCCTCGTCCCTGGCGCTTGCGCGGCCGGGTTTTTTTCGTGCACGCCCGTGCCGCGGATCCGCGACCGATGTCGGACGGCGCGCGCGTGATTGCGAGGGCATGGAGCGCCCGCCGAGACACCCGAATCGCGGTCGTGATGTGCTTTCGCGAACCCATTCTCGTGTGCAGACGGAAGTGCGTGGTGATCGTTTTGCGTTTTTCGGCGAAAAGAGTCTCCAGAATTGTTTGCAAATGTAGATATCGCTGATACAGTTAGCCTTGACGGCGAGGTTGTTTGCTGTATAGCACCATCGCTCGTCGACCAGGGACGGGTGAAGCCTGGGTTTCCGGGGCGCGTGACGGGAGAGGATGTGTGCGAATCCCGAGAGCGCAAGTCTCGGAAGTTGGCTCCTTGCCTTGATGCTCTGACTCAGGGAGGCGGAGAGTTGGCGGGGTGTGGCTCTATAACCATAGATTGAAGGAGTGAGCGTATGGCAGCGAAGAAGAAGGGGACGGCGACCAAGAAGACGGCGCGCAAGAGCTCGTCGGCCAAGGCCGCGGTCAAGAAAACCGCGGCTCGGAAAGCGGTTACCAAAAAGGCGTCGACCAAAAAAGCCGCCGTGAAGAAAAAGTCGTCGATGAAGAAAGGGACCGTGAAGTCGCACAGGAAGGCGGCGGTCAAGAAGACGGCGACCAAGAAGAAGGCGGCGGCCGGGAAATCGACAGTCAAAGCGCGCGCCGCGAGCAAGAAAAAGGGACGCGCCAAGAAATAAGGCAGGAAGCATATAAAGACCGCTTGCGCGGTCTTTTCTTTAAGAAGTCCTTATCGGCGACGCGGGAATGCCTTCTTCCGGGAGGCAGGAACGCGTCGGTTCTTTTGCCTGTTCCCCGGAACGCGACCCTCCGTTAATCCGCATCGTCGTCGAGCGCGTCCTTGTTGAGTGTCTCGAGGGCGCGGGCCCATGCGTTTTCGTGATCCCGGAGATCGCTCGTGATCGCGCGGTGAAGCGCGATCATGTGCCGGGTGAGGCGGTCGAGGTCCTCCCCGCCGTCGATGTCTTGCGCGGCGCGCTCGGCGAGCAGCAGGGTGTCGCGCAGGTTCAGGCACGAACCGAGGAGGTTCTTCAGGCGCTCACGCTCGCGCGGGATCCAGTCCCGATCCGCGCTCAAGGACTTGAGGCGCTCCCCCAGATCGAGCACGCGTTTGCGGAACTTCGAGAGCGCCCCGATTTTGGGGCTTTTGAGGTCGCCCCAGACCGCCACCTCGATCAGCGCGAGCCACTCGCGCTTGAGGCCCGCAAGCCAGTCCGGGTCCGGTCCCCATGCCTTGTCGGTCATGACGAGATCCCCTGGTTCAATTGTCGGAGTCGTTCGGGTGTTCCCACGTCGGTCCAAAGGCCCCGGTAATGCTCGCCCGTGACCCGCCCGAGGCGCGCGGCGTCGCGCAAAAGCGGCGCCAGAGGAAAGCGCTCCCCGCGCGGGGCGCCGAACAGGGCCGCGCGGTAGACGCCGATGCCGGCGAACGTCAGGCGCGGGGGCCGATCGCGGACCATGCCGTGCTCCAGCGCGAAGTCCCCGTGCGGGTGATGGGGCGGGTTATCGACCAGGACCAGATGGGCGAGCCCCGCGAGCCGCCGCGGCAGCCGCGCGAACGGATAGTCGCTGTACACGTCGCCGTTGACGACCAGAAACGGATCGCTCGTGAGGTAGGGCAGCGCGCGCAGGATGCCGCCGCCGGTCTCGAGTCCGACCGGGCCCTCGTCGGAGTAGCGGATGCGGATGCCGAAGCGCCCGCCATCGCCCAAGTGGCGGCGAATGAGGTCGCCGAGGTGCGCGATGTTGATCACGACGTCGGAAAAGCCGGCATCCGCGAGCTGGCCCACGAGGCGCTCGATGAGCGGCGTGCCGCGCACATCCAGGAGCGGTTTGGGCAGGGTGTCGGTCAGCGGCCCCATGCGCGTGCCGCGCCCGGCCGCGAGGATCATGGCGATCATGGGGTGGCGGGCAGGGCGTTCAGGAGTCCGTTCAGGTCTTTGAGATCGGGGTAGTCCGCGGTGGCCTCGCGCAGATATCGGAGCGTCAAGGGCAGGTCCGCGAGATACCGGTCCTTGCCGTCGCGCAGAAAGAGGCGCGCGAAGGTGCCGGCCACCTTGAGGTGGCGCTGGATCCCCATGCGGTCGAACCATTCGACGAACCGGTCTTCGTCTTCGCAGCGATGGACGCCCGAGTCCCGGGCGAGCGTGCAGTAGCCCTTGACCCATTCCACGACCCGCGCGCGCGGCCAGGCGATGTAGCAATCCTTCAGCAACGACACGAGATCGTAGGTGATCGGGCCCCGGACCGCGTCCTGGAAGTCGATGATGCCCGGATTGTGTCGCTCGACCACCATCAGGTTGCGTGCATGGTAATCGCGGTGGACCCAGACCTGGGGCTGCTCCAGGGCGTTGGCTACCAAGCCCTCGCGCGCGCGTTCGAGGATGCGCAGATCATGGTGCGAAAGGTCGATGCCGAGATAGCGCCCAAGATACCATTCCGGAAAGCGCGCCATCTCCCGTTGTAAGAGCGGCGCATCATAGGGCGGCAGGAATTGCGGATCGGTGAAGGTCCCGGCCTGGAGGGTCACGAGGGCCCCGAGGGCGTCCCCGTAGAGGCGCTCGACCGTGTCCTCGCGCAATTCATCGAGGTAGGGCCTCGTCCCGAGATCCGTCAGGAGACAAAAGCCGGCCTCGAGATCGCAGGCGAGGACCTCCGGGACGTGGAGTCCGAGGCCCGAGAGGCGCCGCGCGATCCGCACGAAGCGCGCGAGATCCTCGTGCGGGGGCGGCGCATCCATCAGGATCCACGAGCCGCCTTGCGTCTTGACCCGGAAATAGCGCCTGAAGCTTGCGTCCGCGGATGCGCTATCGCACACGACCTCATCTTGTTTCAGGGCTGCCGCCCCGAATTGCCGCAGGGCCAGAAGCCGATTGTCAGCGACCACGCGCACCTCTCGATGTCCAAACGAGCCCTTGCTTCGCCGGGCGATTGTATGCGATTTTAGCCCTCACATACATTCCGCCGATTGCACATGCTCCGGACCGTTGCCGCGCGCTCTTCGGCTGGACTCATGCTGTTCCTGATGTCTTGCAGCGCGAGCGCCGCCTGTCCGCCTATCCCGCCCCATCCCAAGCCCCCGCTGGGCGCGCACCCGGCGACGGGCGTGGTCCGGGTCGTCGCCGACAAGGACCGCACCTTCAAAGACGGCATCAGCGTGTTCAGCGGCCACGTCGTTCTGACCTATGGCACGGAGACCGTTCGCGGACACCTCCTGAAGTTCAATCGTACCCGCAACACCTTCACCGTCGTCGGTCACGTGCAGGTCACGAACGGACAAGGCGGCGTCCTCAAGGCCCATTATCTGCACCTCAATCGGACCACGGGCGACGGGGTGGCGCGGGTTGCGCACTTCGCGTTGCCGGCGAGCAGCGCCCGGGGGCGGGCGCTTGTCGTGATTCTGCGCGGGCATCACAAGTCCGATATCAGTCACGCGCGCTACAGCCTCTGCCCCGAGGGCACCAAGGTGTGGTACATCGACGCGCACCGACTGCATCTCAACTATAAACGCGACGTCGGCATTGCGCGCAACGCCAAGGTGGTGTTCAAAGGCGTGCCCATTTTTTATTGGCCCTACCTGACGTTCCCGATCTCCTCCAAGCGTAAGTCCGGCTTTCTGCCGCCGCGCTACGGCACCGCCAATAACTCCGGGTTCAGCCTCGCCATCCCGTACTACTGGAATCTCGCCCCCAATTACGATCTGACCACCACGCCCGAGATCCTGGCGCGGCGCGGGATCCTGTTGCGCAACCGCTTCCGCTACCTCGGCCCGGGATACAGCGGCTCGGACACCATCGAATACATTCCCTACGATCGCGTCTACGGCGGGGCGCGTTACGGGCTCTACCTCACCCACCACCAAAATTTCTCGCGCTATTGGTGGGCGGACATCGACTACAACCGCGTCTCCGACCCCACCTTCTACAGCGATTTCAGCGCCAATCTGGCGCTCGTCAACGAGGTCGACCTCCCGCAGCTCGGGACGCTCGGGTATTCCGGCCGCAAGGTCCGGGCGCGGATCGAGGCCTCGGCCTATCAGTTGCTCGCGACCGGCATTACGCCCGCCTACCGGCCCTACGCCGAACTCCCGAGCATCGTTCTCGATGCCCACAACACCGGACGACCCAACCGTCTGCACTACGCCCTGCGCGCAAGCGGCGTACGTTTCGTCGGCGGCAACGGGCCGCCGGTGAACCGCATCGATCTCTATCCGTCCCTGAGTTTCCCCTGGCGTTGGCCGGCGGGCTTCCTGACACCGCGGCTGGGCTTGCGCACCACCGAATACCGCATCGGCGGCCAGCGGTCGATCCAACGCACGCTGCCGCTTGCCAAGCTCACGGGCGGGCTCATGCTGGAGCGGTCGTTCGCGGGCGGCGGTCACGAAACGCTCGAGCCCGAGCTCTCGTATCTGTACGTCCCGTATCGCAATCAAAACGCCATCCCCGTTCTCGACACGGCGCCGGCACCCTTTACCTACACGGATCTCTTTCGCAGCAACACGTTTTTCGGTCCGGACCGCATCGTCAACGCGAACCAGGTGACGGCCGGTCTCACGACCCGGGTTTACGGGGCCGATGGGCGCAAGCAGCTGCGCGCGAGCATCGGCGAGATCTATTACTTTCAACGCCCCCGGGTCTTCCTCCCGTCCGAGACCCAGGTCCTGAATCGCACCTCCGACCTCGCGGCCGAGGTGAACGCGCGGATCACGCGCCATTGGTACACGCGCGGTTCGCTCGTCTTCAATCCGCACGACGATCACACCGAGGAAAGCAACGTCTACGTCGAGTACGAGCCGCGCCGCAACGCCATAGTGGCCGTGGGCCACCGCTACATTCGTGGCGTGCAGGAGGAGGTGAACCTGTCCGCCCAGTGGCCGATCGCGGACCGCTGGTCGACGTTGGCGGAAACCAGTTATTCTCTCTCGGATTCGACCAGTTTGGAGTCCTACCTCGGGATCCAATACAATAGCTGTTGCTGGGGCCTCGGTTTTTACGTGGGTAAGAGCGTCGGCCTCAACAATACCCAGTTCACGACCACCATGCTCGAGTTCACATTGAACGGCCTGGGCGCCTTCGGCGCGGCGCCCCCCGTTACGCCCTTGAACCAGCACGGCTTCATGTTCGGCTCTTGAAGGAGACCTCAATGTCCATGACCGTCCCGCCCGTCGGCCTTGCCGCTCACCCCGTGACCATCGATAAGATCATGGCGGTCGTCAATAACCAGGTCATCACCGAGGGCAGCCTCGATAGGCGGGTGGCGCTCTTGGAGGCCCGCTTGCGGGCCCACGGGACGGGGTTGCCGCCGCGGTCCCTGTTGACGCGCCGGGTCTTGAGCCAGATGGTGGTCGAGCGCCTGGAGTTGCAATACGCAAAGCGCCTCGGCATCCACGTGGGCGCCACGCAGCTGCGCCACGCCGAACGCGCGCTCGCGGCCCGCAATCACATGACCTTGACGCAATTCCGCCAGGCGCTCGCCCGCCAGGGCCTGACGTCCGCGCGCTTCCGGCGCAAGCTCACCCACGAGTTGACGATCCGCGAGCTCGTGCAGCGGCGCATCGGGGGGCACGTGACCGTGACTCACAGCGCCGTCAGCCGCCTGCTCGCGCAAATGCGCGCCGCCGAGGGCAGCCGTTACCACATCGCCGAGATCACGCTGACGGCGCCCACCACCGCCGATCACGCCCAGCGGGCGGCGCTCACCGCCCGGGCGCGCGGGATTCTGGCGAAGATTCGCGCGGGCGAGCCGTTTAGCCAAGCGGCCATCACCTATTCGGAGGACACGCGCGCGCTCGCGGGCGGCGATCTCGGGTGGCGGACGGCTGCGCACCTGCGGCCGCGTTTCGTGCGCGCGGTGCGCCACATGCGCGTGGGTCAGGTGCGCCTCGTGACCGGGCACGACGCGGACTATCTCCTGAAGCTCAAGGGGAAAAAGGCCGGCGCCAAGGGGCGCGCGCGGCCCGAGGTGCTCTTGCGCGAGATCCTCCTGCGCCCGAGCCGGGTCGTGTCCGCGGTCGCCGTCCGCGAGAAACTGAAGGCCCTGAAGGCGCGCATCGAGCACGGCCGGTCGTTCGCGGCGCTTGCCCGCGCCTACTCGGTGGCGCATTCCGCCGCGCGCGGCGGCATGCTCGGGTGGGCGGGCCTCGGCCATCTGCCCCCGGCCGTTGCCGCGGCCGCGCAACACCTGCCGCTGCACGCGGTCGGCGGGCCCTACCCGGTCCGGCACGGCCAGATGCTCATCGAGGTGCTGGCGCGACGCATGCGCCGCGGCATGACGCGCGCCGAGGCGCACCGGATCCTGCAGATGCGCCGGGGCAACGCCCTCTACGTCCGCTGGTTGCAGACCTTGCGCGACGATGCCTACGTGCGTTATCCGGGTCAGCGTGGCTAAAAGGCCCCTGATCGCGCTCACGCCGGGCGAACCCGCCGGCATCGGGCCGGACCTCGTGGCGCTTCTCGACGGCGACTGGAGCGCCGCGGATTGCGTGTGTCTCTGCGACCCGGGGCTCTTGAGAGACCGGGCCCGGCAACGCGGGATCGATCGCAGCTTCCCCCTCTACGAGCCCGGCCGGCGCGGGTTGTCGGTGCTGCCCGTGGCCCTCGAACGCCCGGTGCGCGCCGGTGTCCTCGACGTCCACAACGCGGACTATGTGCTGCATTGCCTCAAGCGCGCCGCGCGCGGGTGCCGCGACGGGGAATTCGACGCCTTGGTGACAGGCCCCGTCCACAAGGGCCTCATCAACGACGCCGGGCACGCCTTCAGCGGGCATACGGAGTTTTTGGCGGCCGAGGCCGGGGTGTCGGACGTCGTGATGATGCTCACCGCGGGCGCCTTGCGCGTGGCGCTCGTGACCACCCACCTGCCGCTCGCGCGGGTGCCGGCGGCGATCACCCACGCGCGCGTCGCGAGCGCGATTGCGATCACGGCCGCCGCCCTCGAGCGGGATTTCGCGATCGCGACGCCGCGCATTCTCGTGCTGGGCCTGAACCCGCACGCGGGCGAGGATGGGCACCTCGGGCGCGAGGAGATCGAGATCATAGAGCCGGCGATACGCGCCGCGCGCGCGCGTGGTCTCGACGTGATCGGTCCGGTGCCGGCCGACACCGCGTTCGTGGCAAGCCGGCTTACCGGCATCGATGCCGTGCTGGCCATGTATCACGATCAGGGCCTGCCGGTCTTGAAGCGCGAGGGTTTCGGGGCGGCGGTGAACGTGACCCTGGGGCTGCCCTTCATCAGGACGTCCGTGGATCACGGCACGGCCCTCGAGCGCGCCGGCGCCCTGCCGGTCGATACCGGCAGTCTCAAGGCCGCTCTCGCCCTGGCATCGACCCTGGTGAGTGCGCGTGAGCGCACCTAAAAAGCGCTTCGGCCAACATTTCTTGACGGACGCGGGCGTGCTTGCCGAGATCGCCGCCGTCTGCTCCGGCGTGCCCGGGGAGGACACGGTCGAGATCGGCCCGGGGCGCGGGGCGCTGACCGCGCATCTTTTGGCGTTCGTGCCGGTCCTGCACGTCGTCGAGATCGACCGGGATCTCATCGCGGGGCTTGCGCGCCGATTTCCGCCCGACCGCGTGATCGTGCACGAGGCCGATGCGCTTGCCTATCCCTTGTGTCGGGACATCCCCGGCGCCTTGCGGGTCGTCGGCAATCTGCCCTACAACATCTCGAGCCCGCTCCTGTTCCGGCTCCTGGACCAGCAGTGCATCCGGGGGATGGCCTTTTTACTGCAAAAGGAGGTCGTCGAGCGGCTCGCGGCCCCTCCCGGAGGGCGCGATTACGGGCGTCTCTCCGTCATGGTGCAGGCGCGTTGCCGCGTGACCCCGCTGTTCACGGTCGCGCCCGCGGCCTTCACGCCCGCGCCGCGCGTGGACTCGCGTCTCGTCGTCCTGGAGCCGATGGCGCCCATCGTGCCCGCGGCGCACAGCGCGCGCTTTGCGGCGATCGTCGCGGCGGCCTTCGGCCAGCGGCGCAAGATGCTGCGCCAGAGCCTCAAGGCCTATTTCGGCGAGGACGATTGGCGCGCCCTCGGGATCGACGCCAGGCGCCGGCCCGAGACGGTCAGCGTCGCGGAATTCGCGGCGCTTGCCGCCTACACGCCGTCCTAGCTCGTCCCGTCCCCGTAAAACCGGAGCCCGAAACGGATCTTCGCAAGGCCGCGCGCCCGTCGCGCGCGATTCGTGTCGCGCAGGGAATAGACGCAGCCGCAGTACTCCTGCTGATAGAAGCGGTTGTCTTTCGCGATCGCCACCATCCTCTGACTCCCCCCGCCCTTGCGCCAATTGAAGGTCCAATAGACGAGGCCCGCGAACCGGCGAGCGGCGCGCTCGCCGCAGCCGTTGATCTGCGCCATGTCCTTCCAGCGGGAAATGCCCAGTGAACTCGTAAACACCGCGAAGCCGTTCTCGGCCGCGTACAGGGCCGCGCGTTCGAAACGCATGTCGAAGCACACCGTGCAGCGCGCCCCCCGTTCCGGCTCGTTCTCCAGGCCCTTGACGCGCGTAAACCAGTTGTCCGGGTCGTAATCGAGGTCGACGAACGGGATCCCGAGCTCTTGCGCGAAGCGTTTGTTTTCGGCCTTGCGGAGGTCGTATTCGAGCCGGGGCTGGATGTTGGGGTTGTAGAACAAGACCGTGAGCTCGATCCCCGAGCGCTGCATTTCCTGCATGATGTCGGCGCAACACGGCGCGCAGCAGGAGTGCAAGAGCACGCGCCGCTGACCTTCGGGAGGCACCAAGAGGGGGCGTTCATCCATGGCGCGATTCTAGCGCGATGCGCGGATGCCGCGACAGCCCTTGGTCGCGTCCTCGAGCGACCGCGTCGTTTCCCGAATCCAGAGTTCGGCGCGCGCGTTGATGGCGCTCGGGGACAGGTTCGCGGGCGCGATCGGAGTGCCGATCACGACCTCGATACAGCCCGGGCGTTTGACGAAGGTCCGCCGCGGCCAAAAGCAGCCGGCGT
>DAHWKH010000180.1 GCA_027343725.1 Acidiferrobacteraceae bacterium | reverse complement strand
TGGCCAAGGCCGATGCCGAATCCATGAAGAAACAGCTGGAAGAGGCCGGCGCCAAGGTCGATCTCAAGTAAAGGGTGGAAGTATTGCCCGAAGGCGTGGTGGCGGGATGATCGTCAGGACAGGCTGGTGCGAACCGGCCTGTCCGTCTTCGTTTATTGTCCGGGGGCACCCGGACGCTGAGAGCTGAGGAACCTATGAGCTATTCATTCACCGAGAGAAAGCGCATCCGCAAAAGCTTCGCCAAACGGCCAAGCCTTTTGCAAGTTCCGTATCTGCTCGCCACGCAGAAGGAGTCGTACCAGCATTTTTTGCAGGCCGACATCGAGCGGACCCAGCGCGTGGACCAGGGTCTGCAGGCGGCCTTCAAGTCGGTGTTCCCGATCGAGTCCTACAACGGCACCGCCGCCCTGGAGTTCGTGAGCTACCGCCTGGGCACGCCGCTCTTCGACGTGAAGGAGTGCCAGCAGCGCGGCCTCATCTACGCCGCGCCCTTGCGGGTACTGCTGCGGCTCGTGGTGTTTTCGAAAGACGAGACCACGGGCGCCAAATCGGTGCGCGACATCAAGGAGCAGGAGGTCTATCTCGGAGAGATCCCGCTCATGACCGTGAACGGGACCTTCATCATCAACGGCACCGAGCGCGTCATCGTCTCGCAGCTGCACCGTTCGCCGGGCGTGTTCTTCGACCACGATTACGGCAAGACCCATTCCTCGGGCAAGCTTCTGTTCTCGGCGCGCATCATCCCTTACCGCGGCTCCTGGCTCGACCTGGAGTTCGACCCCAAGGACTTTCTGTACGTGCGCATCGACCGGCGCCGCAAGCTCCCGGCGACGACGCTCCTGCGCGCGCTCGGGATGAGCAGCCAGGACATCCTGCAGACGTTTTTCGAGATGGACACGTTTTTCCTCTCTAACGGGGAGGTGCGGCTCAAGTTGATCCCGCAACGCCTGCGTGGTGAGCAGGTGGATTTCGAGATCCGTTCGCCGAACGGCGACCTGATCGTCAAGAAGGATCAGCGCATCACCGCGCGCCACGTGCGTGAGATGGAAAAGGCCAAGATGGAGACGCTCGCCATCCCGCCGGAGAACGTCATGGGTTTCCTCGGCGGCCGCCCGCTGGGCGAGGACGTGATCGACGCCGCGACCGGCGAGTTGATCGTCCAGGCGAACGAGGCCATCACCGCGGATGTGATGCAAAAGCTCATGCAGGCGGGGATCGGGGAGATCCAGACCCTGTACACGAACGAGCTGGATCGCGGCCCCTACATCTCAGATACGTTGCGCATCGATTCGACGCGCGACGCGCTCGAGGCGCAGATCGAGATCTATCGCATGATGCGCCCCGGCGAGCCGCCGACGCGCGAGGCCGCCCAGAACCTCTTCTCGAGCCTCTTTTTCAGTCTCGACCGCTATGACCTGTCGGCGGTCGGGCGCATGAAGTTCAACCGCAGACTCGGACGCGCCAACGACGAGGGCCCGGGCATCCTGAGCCGCGAGGACATCATCGACGTGATGAAGGTCCTGATCGGGCTCAAGAACGGCCAGGGCGAGATCGACGACATCGATCACCTGGGGAACCGCCGGGTGCGCTCGGTGGGCGAGCTCGCCGAGAATCAGTTCCGCATCGGGCTTGTGCGCGTGGAGCGCGCGGTCAAGGAGCGCTTGAGTCTCGCCGAATCCGAGAACCTGATGCCGCAGGATCTGATCAACGCCAAGCCCGTTTCGGCCGTGATCAAGGAGTTTTTCGGGTCGAGCCAGCTGTCGCAGTTCATGGATCAGGCGAACCCCCTGTCCGAGGTCACGCACAAGCGGCGCGTCTCGGCGCTCGGCCCGGGCGGTCTCACGCGCGAGCGCGCGGGCTTCGAGGTGCGCGACGTCCATCCGACGCATTACGGCCGGGTCTGCCCGATCGAGACGCCTGAGGGGCCGAACATCGGCTTGATCAATTCGCTCGCGGTGTACGCGCGCACCAACGAGTACGGCTTTCTGGAGACCCCGTATCGCAAAGTGGTCGATGGGCGCGTCACCGGCGACATCGAATACCTCTCGGCGATCGAAGAGGGCAAGTTCGTGATCGCCCAGGCGAATGCGTCGCTCGACAAGGACGGGCGGCTCACGGACGAGATGGTGTCGTGCCGGCACCGCAACGAGTTCACGCTGTCGGCCGTGTCCAAGGTCGACTACATCGACGTCGCGCCGGCCCAGATCGTGTCGGTGGCGGCCTCCATGATCCCGTTCCTCGAGCACGACGACGCCAACCGCGCGCTCATGGGTTCCAACATGCAGCGCCAGGCGGTGCCGACCTTGAAGTCCGAGAAGCCGCTCGTCGGGACCGGCATGGAGCGCACGGTGGCCGTCGATTCCGGCGTGTGCGTGACCGCGCTGCGCGGCGGGCGCGTGGACTCGGTGGACGCGAGCCGCATCGTGGTGCGCGTCAACGACGAGGAGACCGAGACCGATAAGGCCGGCGTCGACATCTACAATCTGATCAAATACACGCGCTCGAATCAGAACACCAACATCAACCAGAAGCCGCTCGTCCGCGTCGGCGACATCATCGCCAAGGGGGACGTTTTGGCTGACGGCCCTTCGACCGATATGGGGGAACTGGCGCTCGGGCGGAACATTCTCATTGCGTTCATGCCGTGGAACGGATTTAACTTCGAGGACTCGATCCTGATTTCGGAAAAGGTCGTCGAAGAGGATGCTTTCACGACCATTCACATCGAAGAACTCTCGACCGTGTCGCGGGATACGAAGCTTGGGCCCGAGGAGATCACGCGCGATATCCCGAACGTGGGTGAGACGGCGCTCGCCAAGCTCGACGAGTCCGGCATCATCTACATCGGGGCCGAGGTGAACCCCGGTGACATCCTGGTCGGCAAGGTCACGCCCAAGGGCGAGACGCAGCTGACCCCCGAGGAGAAGCTCTTGCGGGCCATCTTCGGAGAAAAGGCCTCGGACGTGAAGGACAGTTCCCTGCGGCTGCCCTCGGGCATGTCGGGCACGGTCATCGACGTGCAGGTGTTCACGCGCGACGGCGTCGAGAAGGACGCGCGCGCGCGCCAAAACGAGGAGCAGGCGCTGGCTGGCATCCGCAAGGACCTGAACGACCAGTACCGCATCGTGGAAAACGACGCCTTCGGGCGCATCGAGCGCCTCCTGGTGGGTCAGATCGCGGACGGCGGACCCAAGGGCCTCAAGGCCGGCGAGGCGATCACGGCCGCGTATCTCGCGGGGCTTCCCCACAGCCAGTGGTTCGAGATCCGCGTGCGCGCGGCCGACGCGAACGATGCCGTGGAGGCCATTCGCGACCAACTCGCGCAGCAGAAGATCGAGTTCGACGCACGGCTCGAGGAGAAGCGCCAGAAGCTGACCTCGGGCGACGATTTGCCCCCCGGCGTCCTCAAGATGGTCAAGGTGTACGTGGCCGTCAAGCGCCGACTCCAGCCCGGCGACAAGATGGCGGGGCGTCATGGCAACAAGGGCGTGATCTCGCGCATCGTGCCGGTCGAGGATATGCCCTACATGGCGGATGGCACGCCCGTCGATATCGTCTTGAACCCGCTCGGCGTGCCCTCGCGCATGAACGTCGGACAGGTGTTGGAGACCCACCTCGGCTGGGCGGCGCGCGACCTCGGGCATCGCATCGGGGATCTGCTGAAGCGGCATGCGGCCGTCTCCGAGCTGCGGGGCTTCCTGGAGAAGGTCTACAACCAAAGCGGTCAGAAGGAGGATCTCGGTCTGTTGACCGACGAGCAGATCGTCGAACTCGCGTCGCATCTCGTGCGCGGTGTGCCCATGGCGACACCGGTGTTCGACGGCGCGACCGAAGGCGAGATCATGGACCTTCTGGAGCTTGCGGGCCTGCCGCGCACGGGCCAGACCACGTTGTTCGACGGGCGCACCGGCGACTCCTTCGACCGGCCCATCACCGTCGGCTACATGTACATGCTGAAACTGAACCATCTGGTGGACGACAAGATGCACGCGCGTTCCACGGGACCTTACAGCCTCGTGACGCAGCAGCCGCTCGGCGGGAAGGCGCAGTCCGGTGGCCAGCGCTTCGGGGAAATGGAGGTCTGGGCGTTGGAGGCCTACGGGGCCGCCTACACCCTGCAGGAGATGCTGACGGTCAAGTCCGACGACGTGGCGGGCCGCACCAAGATGTTCGAAAACATCGTCAAGGGCGAGCACAAAATGGAAGCGGGCATGCCCGAGTCGTTTAACGTGTTGGTGAAGGAGATCCGGTCGCTCGGTATCGATATCGAGCTCGACCAGGGATAGATCCAAGCCACACTCTGATCGGAAACGAGGGGCCGGCATCGGCCGCGTTGAGGAGATCGACTTGAGAGACTTATTCAATCTGTTTAAGCAGGCGGGCAAGAGCGAGGATTTCGATTCCATTCGCATCGGTCTTGCGTCTCCGGACAAGATCCGCTCATGGTCGTTCGGCGAGGTGAAGAAGCCGGAAACGATCAATTACCGGACCTTCAAGCCCGAGCGCGACGGCTTGTTCTGCGCGAAGATCTTCGGTCCGATAAAGGACTACGAGTGCCTGTGCGGCAAATACAAGCGCCTGAAGCACCGCGGCGTCATTTGCGAGAAGTGCGGCGTGGAAGTGACGCTTTCGAAGGTCCGCCGCGAGCGCATGGGTCACATCGATCTGGCGAGCCCGGTGGCGCACATCTGGTTCCTGAAATCCCTGCCCTCGCGCATGGGGCTGGTCCTCGACATGACGCTACGGGACATCGAGCGCGTCTTGTATTTTGAGGCCTACGTGGTGGTGGATCCGGGGATGACGCCGCTCGAGCGCGGCCAGCTCCTGTCCGAGGATTCCTATCTCGAGGCGATCGAACAGTACGGGGATGAGTTCGACGCGCGCATGGGCGCGGAGGCGATCCGCGATCTCCTGCGCGGCATCGATCTCAGCAGCGAGGCCGCGAAACTGCGCGAGGAGCTGGCGGCGACCAACTCCGAGACCAAGATCAAGAAGCTCACCAAGCGCTTGAAGGTGCTCGAGGCCTTCCTCCATTCCGGCAACCGGCCGGAATGGATGGTCATCGAGATCCTCCCGGTCTTGCCGCCCGAGTTGCGGCCCTTGGTGCCGCTCGACGGGGGCCGCTTCGCGACCTCCGACCTCAACGATCTGTACCGCCGGGTCATCAACCGCAACAACCGCTTGAAGCGGCTTTTGGATCTCAATGCGCCCGACATCATCGTGCGCAACGAGAAGCGCATGCTGCAGGAGGCGGTGGACGCGTTGCTCGACAACGGCCGGCGCGGGAAGGCAATCACCGGCGCCAACAAGCGCCAGCTGAAGTCGCTCGCCGACATGATCAAGGGCAAGCAGGGGCGCTTCCGGCAGAACCTGCTCGGCAAGCGCGTCGATTACTCCGGCCGCTCGGTGATCGTGGTGGGCCCGTCCCTGAAGCTGCACCAATGCGGGCTTCCGAAGAAGATGGCGCTCGAGCTCTTCAAGCCGTTCATCTTCAGCAAGCTCGAGTTGCGCGGGCTTGCGACCACGATCAAGGCGGCCAAGAAGATGGTGGAGCAGGCGAGCCCCGAGGTCTGGGACATCCTCGAGGAGGTCATCCGCGAGCACCCGGTACTCCTGAACCGCGCCCCGACGCTCCATCGTCTCGGCATTCAGGCCTTCGAGCCGGTGCTCGTGGAAGGCAAGGCGATCCAGTTGCACCCCCTGGTCTGCGCGCCCTACAACGCGGACTTCGACGGCGACCAGATGGCCGTGCACGTGCCGTTGTCGCTCGAGGCCCAGCTCGAGGCGCGCAGCCTCATGATGTCCTCGAACAACATCCTGTCGCCGGCGAACGGCGATCCGATCATCGTGCCGTCGCAGGATATCGTTCTCGGGCTTTATTACATGACGCGCATGCGCATCAACGTGCCCGGCGAAGGCAAGGTCTTCGCCGACGTCGCCGAGGTGCACCGCGCCTACGAGAGCCGCAAGGTGTCGCTGCACGCGCGCTGCCGCGTGCGGATTCCCGAGGTGCTGATCGATGACGAGGGCAACAAGGTCCGCACGGTGACGCTCACCGAGACCACGGTCGGGCGCGCGTTGTTGGCCGACTTGCTGCCCGAGGGCCTGCCGTTTTCGCTCGTGAACCGCGACCTCAAGAAGAAGGCGAT
>DAHWKH010000162.1 GCA_027343725.1 Acidiferrobacteraceae bacterium | reverse complement strand
GGCCACGGCTTGAATGGGGGCGCCGGCCCTTTTGCGCCGGTCGAGCTCGCCTGGCTTTCCGAGATGGTCGAGGCCCGGGACCGTGCCGCGGTCTATAGCCTGAACACGGCCATGGGGTTTTCGGGTATGGCGCTGGGGGCCCTGCTCGCTGCGCTCCCCTCCTTTCTGGGAACCCTCCTCCCGGGACCACTGGCCTATCGTCCGCTGTTTCTTTTGGTGCTTATGGGCGCAGCGCTTGCGCTCGTACTGCTACGGGCCATTCCCGAGGCCGCGCGGCCCATGTCCCCCCGCGATCCGGATATCGATACCCGCACGGCGGCCGATGCCATGACACGCGCCGAGAACCGCAAGCTGCTCAAGCTCTTTGGGATCAACGCGCTCAACGGGATAGGTATCGGCTTCATGGGGCCGCTGATGGCCTACTGGTTCGCGATCCGCTTCCACCACGGCCCCTTAAGCATAGGGCCGATCATGAGCGTGGCGCTGATCGTCACCGCCATCTCGTCGCTCCTGGTAGGTCGTCTGACCCGTCGGTACGGGGTCGTGAAATCCGTTCTGGCCATGCGCTATCTGGGGCTTGCGGTACTCCTGATACTCCCGCTCTCGCCATCGTTCCCGATCGCAGCCCTCCTCTACATCATCCGATCGGCCCTCAATCGCGGTACGGCTGGTGCCCGCCAGGCCCTTAATCTCGGCCTCGTCCGAGGCCATCGCCGCGGGCTTGCCGCAAGCCTCAACAATGTCTCAATCCAGATGCCGCGCGCCATCGGGCCGGTATTCGCCGGCCTCCTCTATCATGCTGGTTTTCTGGCACTCCCCTTCTTCATTGCCGGCAGCTTCCAGGCGGTCTATCTCATTCTCTATCGCCGGCTATTCCGGGACGCGCCATCAGCGCCACTGTCCTCGCCCTCCGAGTAACATGAACATATCTCTATAACACTTTGTTTATAAATATTATTAATTAACAAAATCGGTACCCATTGGCGGTCGCCAAAAGACCGGCCCGAGCACAGGCGGTGGTCGCAGTGGTCCGTGATAGCGCGTATCCGTGGATTACGCCGCCCCACTGATCGGTACCACTCCAGAATGGCGGGCGGTGCCGCGCACCTGTTGACCCTGTACCAAGGTACGGCCCCTAGACTCATCGCAATCCGGTGAATAGGACTATCGTTATGGCCAATCCGAGCGTTCAAATCCCCGTCACGGGTATGACCTGCGATCATTGCGCGGTGCGCATCGAGAAGGCATTGGCGGCCTTACCCGATGTAAAGGCCCGGGTCTCCTATCCGCAAGCGACAGCCATCATCGAAGACCTGGGACAGGCCACACTCCCCGAGATCATCCAGACTATCCGCACGGCCGGATATGGCGCATCTCTGCCTGACACCGCCCGGACACCGCTCCGAAGGGAGGGTCGCGGCAAGGGCCCGCATATCGCCATCCTAGGCGGCGGCGCGGCGGCGTTCGCCTGCGCCATACGCGCGGCCGAAGACGGGGCGCGCGTGACTATGATCGAAGGCCATTCGGTCATCGGCGGCACCTGTGTCAATGTCGGGTGCGTGCCCTCGAAGATTCTGATCCGCGCGGCCCATGCGGCCCATGATCAGGCGGCCCCGCGCTTCCAGGGCCTGCGGGCGCACACGCCCATCATGGATCGCGCGGAGCTGGTTCGGCAACAGCAGGCGCGCGTCGAGGCCCTGCGGCGGGCCAAGTATGAGGATATCGTGGATGCTCATCCCGGGATCACCCTAAGGCATGCGTATGCACGGTTCCTCGATACCCACACGCTCGGCCTGCTCGATAGCGCGGGTGCCGAGGAGTCCCTTACCGCCGATCGCTTTCTGATCGCCACTGGTGCCTCGCCCGCCATTCCCGATGTGCCCGGATTGACCGACACCCCGTACTGGACCTCGACCGAGGCCCTGGTGGCCACCGAAACGCCCCGGAAGCTGCTGGTGTTGGGGGCATCCGTGGTCGCTGTGGAATTGGCGCAGGCCTTCCGGCGACTGGGCTCGGAGGTTACCATCCTCGCCCGCAGCCGTCTCCTGTCGCGCGAGGATGTGGATTTGGGGGCGGGCCTGCAGGCGGCCTTCGAGGAAGAAGGCATACGTGTGATGACCGACATCTCCGTGCGCCGCGTCCATCATCAGGACGGGGCCTTCACGCTGACCACGTCCCGCGGCATCATCGATGGCGACCGGTTGCTGGTGGCGACCGGTCGCAGACCGAACACCGGCCGTCTGGGCGTGGCCCGCGCTGGTATCCGGGTGGACGACCACGGCGCCATCGTGGTGGACGATCACCTACGCACCAGTGCGCCCCACATCTATGCCGCCGGGGATTGCTGCGCCCTGCCCCAGCTCGTCTATGTCGCCGCGGCTGCGGGCACGCGTGCCGCCATCAATATGATGGGCGGCGACGCCGTCCTCGATCTCCACGTCATGCCTGCCGTGGTCTTCACAGACCCGCAGGTCGCTACCGTGGGCCTTACGCAAGAAATGGCGCGCGCCCAAGGTCTGGTCGTGGACACGCGCACGCTAGCTCTCGAAAATGTGCCGCGCGCGCTTGCCAACTTCAATACGCAGGGCTTCATCCGGCTGGTGGTGGAACATCCATCGGGGCGGATCGTGGGGGCCCAGATGTTGGCGGCCGAGGCCGGCGAGGTCATACAGACAGCGGCCATCGCCATAAGCCGGCGCATGGCGGTCGGCGAGTTGGCAGACCAGCTCTTCCCCTACCTGACCATGGTCGAAGGCCTGAAACTCTGCGCGCAGACCTTCACCAAGGACATAAAGCAATTGTCATGCTGCGCGGGGTGAGCGCTCTCAGAGCGCGCGGCGGCGCGGATGGCGCGATGAGCCTTGAGAAGGACGACCGGCCGGTCCGAGCGATTCACTGTCCCGGCGGTCGGTCTTCACCCGGTCCCCGGGCTTTACGGGGATCAGTGAGGGGGCGACGACCACACAGTCATGGCCGATATGAGTGAGTTGACGATAGATCCCATAGCCGCACGGACCGGCCTTGGTGCAGAACGACAGAACCTCCCCCTGGGGGCTTAAGGACCTTCACGGGGACACAGCCGCGCCCGGGGTCTGGCAGAGCGCCAGCAGCCGATCCCTGCCGATAGGCTCGTCTTTCAGGAGCGGGACGATAGCGGCCCGGGCGCTGTGACCGCTGGCGACGGCCTCGATTTCGCGCCATTCGTGGCGTGCCCGTTCCCGCAGGAGCGGCGAATGCGGAGAGCTCGCGGCCACGCTCATGTTGATCACCCATGCCCACGGCGTGATGCCGGCACGCTGCAGATCGCGTTGCAATTGCGCGGTCTCGAGTACGGGTGTCGTTTCTGCAAGAGTGACCAGCAGGACCTTGGTCTGTTGGGGGTCTCGCAACTGCATCATGGGCGTCGTCGCGTGCCCGTCCGCCGAACCCTTTTGTCGCGCAACCTCGCGGTGATAGGCGCCTGCCGCATCCAGGAGCAATAAGGTATGGCCGGTCGGCGCGGTATCCATCACGATAAAGGATTTGTGGGCCTCGCGGATGACACGCGAGAACGCCTGG
>DAHWKH010000128.1 GCA_027343725.1 Acidiferrobacteraceae bacterium | reverse complement strand
GCGATATGTATTTTGGAACCATCGTCGCGCGCTGAGTTGTGTCCCGACGGATGGAAGAGCTCACACGATGATGACGATCAAACAGATGGCCGAGGCCACCGGCACGAGTCCCGACACGCTGCGTTACTATGAACGCGAAGGGCTTTTGCCGCGCGTTCCCCGTGCCGCCAACGGGTATCGGCAATATGACAAGATGTCGGTGCGGCGGGTGCGGTTCGTGCGCGCCGCGCAGCGCATCGGTTTCACTCTGGAGGAGATTCGCGCGCTGTCGCTCTTACGGAGTGACGGCGGCGCCCGTTGCCGGGACGTGCGCCGCCTCGCGGCTGCCAAACGCGAGGAATTGCGGGACAAGATTCGCCTCATGGAGGCGATGAGCGCGGCCTTGGGCGATCTCATCGGTGTGTGCGTCAACGATTGGCGAGGCCTCGACGATTGCCCGATCCTCGCCGCCCTCGAACGGGGCCTGGCGTTGCCGGAAGGGGACGCCGCCGATTTCTCACGGTCGGATCCCGGCGCTGGGGCCTGAACCGACCGGGATCCCTCGCCGACTGTTCCAGGGCCTCCCTAGAAGAGGGTCTTCAGCCCGAAGTAAGCGCCGTTGGGCAACAGGCTCAGGATGAAGGGGCTGCGGCGTTCATGCGCGTAATAGCCGCTCAAGGCGCCGATCACGGCCCCCGCCACGACGTCGGTTTGCCAGTGCCCGTGGGCACGCACCCGCGCCACCATGTCGAAGGCCGGCAAAGCCGCGAGCGCCCAGACCCCTGGGTCCCGATGCCGGTAGCTGAGGATGAGGGGGGTCACGAGGGCCGTGATCGAGGAGACGTCGCCGCTCGGGAAGCTTTGGGAGTGGATACCCTGGAACCAGAGGTGGGGGTCCTGCGGACTTTGCGAGGGGCGGTCGCGCCCGAAGGTGAGCTTCAGGATCTGCGTCGAGACGCCCGCGAGCGCCGCCGCGTCGACGCTTTGCCACAAGGTGTGTCCCAGGCGCGATCGCCCGCCTTCCCATAGGGCCGCAGCGAGCGTCCCGGTGATCAATTCAGCCGGGAAATTCGGGGTCTTGGCGATCGCGTAGAGCCCGTGCGTGTCCTGCGCGACCGGGTGGTCCAGGCGCTGAAAGAGGCCGTAATCGAGCAGGCCGAGACCGATGCCGACCGCGGTGGTGTCGCCGAGGGCCCCGAGGGCGGTCCGCGGTTTGGCAAAGTCGCGCGCCAGGCGTTGCGTGATGCCCGGCGCGGGCGCGGGCGTGTGCGCCCAGGCGCGCACGGGCCCGAGGCTCAGGGCGATCAGGATCGCCATCAGGGCGCATGGGACGCGGCGTGCGCGGGCGGCTGTCATCCCCCCGGGACGGTAAGCGGGCTCGTCGGAACTCATACCCAAGGTATAGCGCAGAATGCGCGGCGCGGGGCGGCGGCCGTGCGCCGGGGGCTTCCGGATATCCGGCCGACGGTGCTTGTCGCGTCGATGGGGGGGTATGAGAATGGCAGCGCCTTGAGAGGGCGGTTCGGGAGGCGCTCCCGCAGGACTCGCGGCACGAGTCTTTGCCTCGGCGTCCCACCCCATGGAATGGGCTTTCACGGCCAAGGAGAAGCGTGTTTCCGACCATACTGCTCGCGCGCGCCCAGTTCGCCCTGATCGCGGCCTTCCACATCCTCTGGCCGCCGGTCACGATCGGCCTCTCGATTGCGATGTTCGTCCTCGAGGCCTTGTGGCTTGTGCGCGGGCGGGAATTCTACTACCGCCAGACGCGTTTCTGGGGGCGGCTCTTTCTCCTCAATTTCACAGTCGGGGTAGTAACCGGTATTCCCATGGAATTCGCCTTCGGCGACAACTGGGCGCCGTTATCGCGCTACGCGGGCGGACTGCTTGGGAATCTCTTGGGGTTCGAGGCCGTGCTCGCCTTCATGCTCGAGGCCGCTTTCATCGGTCTCATGGTCTTCGGCTGGGGGACCATCGGCCGTCGCATGCACCTTTTCGCGACCGGCATGGTGGCTCTGGGCAGCAGTCTGTCGGCGTTTTGGATCATGGACGCCAATTCGTGGATGCAGACGCCGGGCGGCATCAAACGCGTGCATCATCACCTCATCGTCACCAATTACCTTCATGCCATCCTCAATCGCGATCTGCTGCTCGGTTTTGGGCATATGTATGTCGCCTGCCTTGTCACCGGCGCCGCCGTGCTGGGCACGGTGAGCGCCTGGTATCTGCATCACGGGCGCCATACGGAGTTTTTTCTGCCGATGCTCAAGGGCGCGGCGGTGGCCTTGGCGATCCTGGGCCCGCTGCAGATCCTGATCGGCGACAGCGCGGGACGGGCACTCGCCAAGACCCAGCCCGCGAAGCTCGCGGCCATGGAGGACCGCTGGCGCACGAATCCCCCCGGGCACGCCGCCTCCTGGGTCCTTCTGTGTTGGCCGAACACCAAACACCGGGATAACGATTGGGCGGTGAAGATCCCGAAGGTCGGGGGATTGATCATCACGCATCATTACCGGGGCGGCATCACGGGTCTCGATGCCTTCAAGCGCCGCGACCGGCCGCCCGTGGTGATCCCCTTCTACGCCTTCCGGATCATGGTCGTCTGTGGGTTTTATCTTGCCCTGGTCGGGCTCTGGACCGCGGCCTCCTCCTATCGAAAGCGGCTCACCCCCGAGCGGGTGAACGGGCATCGGCGGTTATTGAAGGCGTGGTACCTCATGCTGCCGGCCGCCTACCTCGCGATCGAATGCGGGTGGTTTACGCGCGAGGTCGGACGCCAGCCCTGGGTCATCTACGGGATCCTTCCGACGGCCCGGGCCGTGAGTTCGCTGCCGCCCGCGGCCCTGATCGGGTCGCTGGCCGGGTTCTTCGTGTTTTACGCGTTGGTCGGCACCGTGACCTTCCGTTACGCCTACCGCATCCTGCAGAAAGGCCCCGATCTCACAAGCCCGATCCCGGTTGCCGAAACCCGTGACCACGGCCTGCTCACGACCTTGCGCTAAGGGGCCTTATGACCATCGCCACCAGCAACCATGACTTCCTCGCCGGCATCTGGTTTTTTCTGGAGTCGCTGTTTCTGGTCTTTTACGTGGTGCTGGACGGATTCGATCTCGGTGTCGGCATTCTCACGCTGTTTGGGCGCGAGCATGCCAATCGCATGGTGATGATGAACAGTCTCGGCACTATCTGGGACGCCAACGAGTCCTGGCTTGTGGTCTTGGGCGGGACACTCTTTGGGGCCTTCCCGCTGGTGTACGCGCTGGTCTTGCGCGCCCTCTATCTGCCGGCCATCGCGATGTTGTTCGGTTTCGTGTTTCGCGGCGTGGCGTTCGAGTATCGCGAGCTCGCGCACGACAAAGCCCGATGGCTGTGGTCGTTCGGACTGGGGAGCCTGCTCGTCGCGCTGAGTCAGGGCTATATCCTGGGAGGGATTCTCCAGGGTATGCCCGTGCACCACGGGCATTTCACGGGCGGCCTCTTCGATTGGTTCGGGGGGTTTTCGACCCTGGTGATGCTGGGGGTCGTGACGGGATACGTGGTGATCGGCGCGACCTATCTCATCATCAAGAGCGAGTCACATGTCGCCGAGACGTTCTATCCGTTCGCCCGTTACGGCGCGAGGCTCCTGCTCCTGCTCGCGGTCGCGATCACCATTATGACGGCGGTGCGTTTCGATTGGGCCGCGCGCAGCTGGTTTCGCTGGCCCGCGATCGTGGGGTATGCGGCCTTGCCGGCGATCGCGCTGGCGGCGTTCTGGCGGCTGTTTCGCGCGCTGCGCGCCCATCGCACGCTCTCGCCTTTCGTGTGGACGCTCGTGATTTTCGTGAGCTCGTTTCTCGGTCTCGGTATCACGATCTACCCCTACGCGATCCCGGATACGGTCACGGTCTATCAGGGGGCGAGCGGGTCGAGCACCCTGATTTTCATGCTGGCGGTCGTCGGATTCTTCATTCCGATCATGATCGTCTACAACAGCTACCTCTACTTTGCCTTTCGCGGCAAGACCAGCAAGGCCGGATACGAGGCGTGATCCCGTGCCTGCGTCGCATCGGGGGCGGGTGAGCGCAAGCGCGAGCCGACCAGGGGCGTTTCGGGTGACGGGATGAGGGCCATGGGGGACACGCACATTGCGCTTTTGGGCTGGGTGCGCGGGCAGAAAGCCTTACTCGCGGGCGGCACGGCCCTGGTCACGGCGAGCGGTCTTTTGGTTGTCGTCCAGGCGCTCCTGCTCGCGCGTCTCGTCAACGGGAGCCTTTTTCACGGCTGGAGCCTTGCGGCAAGCCGCGGCGTGCTCCGGGAGCTTGTGGGGGTCGTCCTCGGGAGAGGCGTATTGCTGTGGGCCGGGGAAGCGGTGCTCTTCCGGAGTGCCGCGCGCGTCAAGGCGGACGTCCGGCGCCGGTTGATCCGCCACGCGCAGGCGCTCGGTCCGCGCACGAGCCAAGACAGCGCGCGCTTCGCCGAGATGCTCGTGAGCGGCGTCGAGGCCCTGGACCCTTATATCGCGCGCTTCCTGCCGCAGAGCGTGCTGGTGGCGGTCGTGCCGTTGGCCGTGGTGATCGTGGTGATGGCCATCAACTGGGTGGCCGGCCTCGTGTTGTTGCTCGCGGGCCCGCTCCTGGTCGTGTTCATGATCCTCATCGGCTATCAGGCGCAGGCCGCCAATGACCGTCAATGGCACGCCTTGCTGCACATGAGTCACGCGTTGCTCGACACCCTGCGGGGTTTCGCGACCCTGCAGACATTCGGCCGCTGCCGCGACCACGTCACGGTCGTGCGGCGGGTGTCCGAGGCGCATCGCCGAGCGACCCTGGAGGGTTTGCGGACGGCCTTTTTGACATCGGCCGCGCTCGAGTTCTTTACCAGCCTGTCCATTGCCGTGATCGCCGTGTTCTTCGGGATGCGCTTACTCACTCGGGAGGCGAGCTTCTATCCCGCGTTTTGCGTTTTACTGCTGGCGCCGGAGTTCTTTCTGCCGTTTCGGGGTCTCGCCACGCATTACCATGCGCGCATGAACGCGCTCGCCGCCGCCCGGCCGATCATCGACCGGCTGTCTCTCCCGGGTCCCGCGTCCGGCACGCTCGCGTTTGCCCCGAGCGCGCCGATCGGCTTGACCTGCCGGGATGTGGGTGTGCGCATCTCCGGTGTCGAGGTTTTGCGCGACGTATCCTGTGTCATTCCCGCGGGCCGGTTCACCGCCATTCTCGGCGCGAGTGGTTCAGGGAAGAGCCGCTTACTCGATGTCCTTCTCGGGTTCCTCGAGCCGACAGGGGGTCGGGTGACGATCAACGGGGACACCGATCTCGGCGCGCTCGACAAGCCCACCTGGTGGGCGCACATCGCCTATGTGCCGCAGGACCCGCGGCTTTTTGCGGGCACGATCGCCGACAACATCCGGCTCGGGTGTCCGCAGGCCGCGCACGAGGCCTTGCGGGCGGCCGCGCGCAAGGCCTCTGCGCTCGATTTTATCGAGGCCCTGCCGAAGGGATTCGAGACGGTCATCGGCGAGGAGGGGGCGGGTTTGTCGGTCGGGCAGATTCAACGGATCGCGCTCGCGCGCGCGTTCCTCAAAGACGCGCCGCTCGTGGTGCTCGACGAGCCGACCGCCCATTTGGACCGGGAGAGCGAACGGTGGGTGTCGGACGCGATCCGGAGGCTCGCCGAGGGCCGGACGCTGGTCGTGGTCGCGCATCGTCTGACCCCGGTCGCGTGCGCCGACAAGGTCCTGATCCTCGAGGCCGGGCGCGTGGTCGCGGAGGGTCCGCCCGCGGCCCTGACGGGCGAGCTGCACGGGCGCTTGCGGGCGGGTTATCAGGGGGTCGCGTGAGCGATCTCCTGCGTCTCGTGCGGCTCTGGCGGCCTCAGGCCCTCTGGGTCCTCGCGGGCATCGGCCTGTCGGTCCTGACGATCCTCGCCGGCACCGCCTTGATGGGGCTTGCCGGATGGTTTTTGGCGAGCGCCGCTTTCGTGGGGTTGAACGGTTATGCCGCCGTTGCCGGCTTCAGCCTGTTCCTGCCGGCGGCGCTCGTGCGCGCCTTGGCCTTGCTGCGGGTCACGGCGCGCTACGGCGAACGACTCGTGAATCACGACGTCACCCTGCGATTGCTGGCGTCTCTGCGGGTCTGGCTGTATGGGCGTCTTGCGATGCATGGGCCGCTCGACTTCGTGACGGCCCGCAAGGGCGATCTCTTGACGCGCCTCATCGCCGATATCGATGCGCTGAGCGCGCTGTACCTGCGTATGCTCGTGCCCCTCATCGTGGCTTTGGCGGCGGCCGCGATCGTGACCCTGGTCTTCGCCGGGTTTGCGAGGCAGGCGGCCTGGACGGTGTTGTCCGGCCTTGTGATCGCAGGCGGCGCGTTGCCGCTTGCCGGGCTGCTCCTGGGGCGGGCACGCGGGCGTGCGATGGCGCGCCAGCAGGCGGGGATCCGCGCGCAGGCCATCGAGGGGACACAGGGGATGGCGGATCTCTTGGTCGCGAACGCCGCCGGCGCGCACGGCGCGCGTCTGCTCGCGCTGACCGAGGCCTTTGCCGCGAACGAGCGGCGCGCGCAGGTCACAGGCTCGGGGCTTGCGATGCTCGCGGCCCTCGCAGGCTATGGAACCCTGATCGCGATCGCGTTGGTCGCGATCCCGGCCGTCCAGCGCGGGCGGCTTGCGGGGGTGGAGTTCCCATTGCTGTTGCTCGCCACCCTGGCGGCCTTCGAAATGATGGCGCCTTTGCCGATGGCCTATCAGATGATGGGGCGCATGCGCGCCTCGGCGCGGCGCGTTTTCGAGGCGGCGGATGCGCCATCGTGCGTCACGGAACCCTCTGTCCGCCAGCCGCTACCGGCGGTGGGAGATATCGTCATGGAGGGCCTCGCGGTGCGCTACCCGGGGGCTTCGGAAAGCGCCCTGCAGGGCATCGATCTCACGATCGCCCGCGGCGATTCCGTGGTCGTGACGGGGGCGAGCGGCGCCGGGAAAACCACGATCGCAAACGTCCTTTTGCGGTTCGTCGAGTACGAGGGATCGGTGCGCATCGGCGGCCGCGAACTCAAGGACTTCCGGGGGGAGGACGTCCGCGAACGCCTAGCCGTCGTCCCCCAGCAGCCGTTTCTCTTTCATGCCTCCCTGCGCGACAATCTACGCCTGGGCTCACCGGGTGCGCCGGATGGGCTCTTGTGGGAGGCGCTCACACACGTCCATCTCGCCGCCTGGGCACGCGCGCGCCCCAACGGCCTGGATACGCTCCTCGGGGAAGGGGGTGATCCGGTGTCCGGCGGAGAGGCGAGACGCCTGGCCATCGCGCGCGCGATCCTGAAGGATGCGCCCGTGTGGATCCTGGATGAGCCGACCGAGGGTCTCGATCGCCAGACCGAGGCCTTGCTGTGGCGCGATCTCGCATCCGTCCTCCGCGGGCGCACGGTTTTGCACATCACCCACCGGGCCATCGGTCTCGAGCGTGCCGATCGCGTGGTCGTGCTCGCGGCCGGGCGCCTTGTCGAGGAGGGGGCCTTCGAGGGCGGCGCACCGCCCGCGGCCTGGGCGCGTCTGGTATAATGCGCGCGTGTCCTCTCCTCTCGACTCTCCCGATCCGAAGGTCGTCTCCGGCCTTCGGCTGGCGGCGCTGTTTGCCGGCGTAGGGCTTGCCCTCGCCTTGGGGTCTTTCGAGGGGGCCGCCGTGCAGGGCATTTTCCCGTATCTCGGCGGGGGTCTGTCCACGAGCAGTGATCATGCCGTTTGGACGCTCACCTATTTTGTCGTCCATTGGTCCTTGGGCATCGCCCTCATGCCCTGGACCGTGGCGCATTTCGGTCAGCGACGGGCCTTTCAGGGCGCGGTGTCCCTGCTGCTGATCGGTACGTTCCTGGCGGCGTTCACGCATGATCTGTGGCTCATGCTGATGGCGCGCGCCTTGGAGGGCCTGGGCGCCGGACTTCTCGTCCCTTTGAGTCAGAGTGTCTTTTTGCGGACGACACCCACCCAACGGCATGGTCTCGTGACGGTGTTTTGGAGCAACGCCATGCTGCTGCCGTTTTTCATCGGGCCGGCCCTCGGCGGATGGCTCGCCGCCGGTCCCGGATACCGTTTCATTTTTTGGTTGTCGCTGCCGCTTTTGGGGCTCGCTTTAGGGCTTGGGCGTTACGGCATGGGTCTCGAACCCCCGGCAAGCACGGTCACGCCCCGCTTCGATATCGCGGGCTTTGGGCTGCTCTACGCGGGGCTCATGATCCTGCAGGTCGTCCTCGATCAGGGTGAGCAACACGGATGGTGGCACTCGCCGTACATCCGCCACGTCACCCTGATGGCGGTCGTGTGCCTCGCGGCCTTCGCCTGGCACGAGCGCCGCACACCCCATCCGCTGCTGCAGTTCCATTATCTGAAGCGGCGCAATTACGCGCTCGGCCTGGCGCTCTTGTGTCTTGGGTGGGCGCTCTTCATGGGGTGGGCATCGATCCTGCCGCTGTGGGCGGAGCAGAACCTCGGGTACAACGGGCTGTGGGGCGGCGTGCTGCTTTTGCCCGTGGGGCTCGGGGCCTTGCCGCTATCGACGGTGCTCGACCACCTTCGCGGTCTCCTGGGCCTGCGGCGGCTTGCCACCTTGAGTTTTGTGTTGCTCGCAATCGCCTATGGCACGCTCTCGGTGAGCCCCGAGAGCGCGCTGCCCAACCTGTTCTGGCCGCTCTTGGTGCTGGGCTTGGGGATCGGCATGCTCTTTGTGCCGCTGACCATGATCATCATGTCCGA
>DAHWKH010000117.1 GCA_027343725.1 Acidiferrobacteraceae bacterium | reverse complement strand
AACGGCCGAAAATAGGCAAACCCGATATCGCGCTTCTCGAGCTGGTTCTCGATGAGACCCAGGAATTCCGAAAACGTATGCTGCACCACCGCGAACTGTTTCATAGTATCTCCGCTTGCGCCGAGGCGAGCGCCTCTTTCTCCGACTCACACCGCTCGTGCGCAAACCGCATGAATTCCTCGACCGCCCGCAGGCGAAACTTTTGCCGCTGGTACACGAACGAAAACGGGCGCTCGATGGGCGGATCCAAGGGCAGGGCCACGAGCGTCCCGAGCTTCAATTCCTTGGCCACCGTCGCCTTGGACACGATCGACACGCCAAGCCCCGCCTCCACCGAGCTCTTGACCGACTCGGGACTGCCGAACTCCATGCTGAGGTTCAGATCGTGCCACTGCAGCGCGTTCTGCGCGAGGTAATCGCTGATCACCTCGCGCGTGCCCGAGCCCTCCTCGCGCGCCAGGAACGGCAGCTCCAGGAGGTCGTGCACCGGGACCTTCGCGGTCCCCGCCAAGGGGTGATCCGGGCGGCAGATCAGCACCAGCTGATCGCGCCAGCAGACGTCGACCGCGAGATTCTTGTTCGCAACCGGCGACTCGACGATCCCGATATCGACCGCGTTGCTCTCGACCATGTGCACGATGCCCAGGGAGTTCGAGACCCCAAGGCGGATGCGCACGTCCTGGTGCTGATTCTGGAATTCACCGAGGATCGCCGGCAGGACGTACTCGGCGATGGTCGTGCTCGCCCCGATGATGAGGATGCCCGAGACATCGCCCGTGATGTCACGCACGCGGATATTCATCTCGTCGTAGAGATCGAGGATGCGCCCGGCGTATTCGAACACGCGCTCGCCGGCGCTCGTCAGGCTGATGCGGTTGTGGGTCCGGTCGAAGAGCCGGGTATTGAAGAATTCCTCGAGCTGGCGCACTTGGAAGGTGACCGCGGGCTGCGTCATGTGGAGGGTCTCGGCGGCCTTGGTGAAGCTCAAGAGTCGCGCGACCGTGTGGAACACTTGTAGACGGCGATCCGCCATGAGGTCCAACCATCCCGTCCGGGAAAGACTCGATAGGGCCCGCTAGTATACAATAGTCTTATGAAGAATGCCTGGAAACGCTGGGATTTCGAGGGTTTTGGCCTGCAATCCCTGAATCTGGCCCTGAGCCGACGCCTGAAGCGCCGGCCGACGGCCTACGGCCTGTGGCTCGGCTTCCCGCTGGGCCTGCACGCCCTCTACCTGGGCGAGCGGCGGCGCGCGGCGGCCTATTGCGCCGCCTCCCTGCTCCTCGCGGTCCTCGCCGCGACCGTGCCCTGGCCGTACGCCGCGGGCCTCGGCGGACTGATGCTGATCGCCGCACTCAGCGACCTCGCCACCCTCGAGGCGCGCCTCACCCGCATCAACAAGGCCTTGCGCATGGCCTCGTTCCTGCGCCCGAATGCCACGCCCCCGGCCGGCTACCGCGGGCGCTACGTCGATACCGACACGGACCTCGACGACTATCTCGCGCTCAAGGAGCGGGAGCGGGCCGGCCATCCGGCGAAGACCGAGGGGCCGGCCGCGCCCACGCGCGGCAAGACGGCCTCGTTCCAGGAGCAGGAGGCGGCGTTACGCGCCCATATCGCGCGCAAGCACCACGGGGCGTCGTGACGGCCCCAAAACCCGCCTCCCGCCGGTCATCCCCGTATCGCCTCGGGCGCTGAGGCCGCCCGGGCCCGTGCCCGTTTTCAGGCGGATTTTTGCATCGGATCAGGGCCGATAGCCGGCCGGTTGCCGACGGCTCGGTGGATCGCGCCCCCGAGCCCGGGGGAAACCCCGGGCTGTGTGGGGGCGCCGATCAGAACCGCCAGCCCCATTGGGCCTCGATCTGATATTCGTGCATATGGAGCCTCACCGTTCCGCCGCCGTAGGCCGAGGGGGCGCGACCCGCGACGGACTGCGGCAAGCCGTACAGGGCCGCCACCGTCACGTCCTGTCCCGGTCCCGTATGCGCGGTGAAGCCCGCCGTCACGTGTCGCTGGATGACGCCCGGGGCGATCACGTTCAAGAGTACCTGCGAGGGGAGAATCGGCTGATTGTTGTAAGCAAACCCGACGCGCGCCGTAACCGTGCGATCGACGGCGAACTGATAGCCGAGCTTATAGACGTCGATATTCTGCCAACCGAAACCCGGGCCGTTCGCGGAACCCAGGGCATTGCCGTTCGGGAAGGGATTCGCGATCGCCGGCACGTCGTTGTAGAAGATGCGCTGAAAATCGAAGGCCACGACCTGGCCCGCCATCGGCTTGAAGGCCACACCGACGACCCCGTTCGCGGGAATATCGAGGCGCCCGCCGCCCGCGAAAAGGCCGGTGTAGCCGCTGAATTTCGACATCGTCATGCGCGGTGAGTAGGCGAGCCCGAGATCGAGCCCCGGCACGATGCGGAACTGGCCGCCGACCTTGAAGCCCACGCCGTTCGAGCCGGAGACCCCGTTGTTGCTCAGATGATGGGGGTGCGAGGATTGCGCGGCAAAGCCCGACAGGCCGTCGGCGCTGAACCGCTGATGGGCATAGAGGAGGCTCACGCCGACGGCGTCATGACGCCAGAACTTGCGCGCGTAGGTCGCCTGCACGAAGAGCTGCTGGAGATTCACGCCCGTCTGGCCGCCGTAATAGGGGCCCGCGGTCCCGTTGTTGAAATTCGTGCTCATGCCGCCGTTGCCGTAGATCGCGACGCCGGCATAATTGTCCCGATCCAGGCGCACGCTATAGCCCGCATGGGGGATGAGAAAGGCATTCGAGTTGCTGCCGTAGGCACCGGGATTCGGGTAGTGCCCAGGGCCAGCCTCATAACCGCGAAACGCCCAGAAGCCCGCGACGCCGACGTCCAGGCGACTGCCCACGAAGGCGATGCCCGCCGGGTTCGTGGCCTGGCTCATGCTGTCCTGCGGCAAAGCGGCGCTCGCGCCGGCCATGCCGTCGCTCTTCGCGCTGTAACCGAGCTGAAAGTATCCAGCCGTGGTGGCGAACGCGGCGGTCGGCAGGGCGAGCGCGCCGGCGATGGCGGACGCAAGCGCCCAGGTCTTCGGTCTGAACATCATCTCCTCCTGTGGGCTGAAACCGGGAGGCGCCCCTTTCGGTCGACACGCAGTACGCTTCTTGTGGTGTTGTTCGCGGAACGCCCGGCCGTGATGACCACGGCACAATGGGCTCGGGACTATCCCGGAGTGATAAGGCGCTGTCAACCCGAACGATCACGGAAGACGCGAGACAAGCCGCATCCGGAATCGGGTCAGGGACTGTGGGCCGGCTCGCGAGCGCCGGGGACGCGCGGTTCTTAAAAGCCTTCGATCTTGAGCCGCAAATCGTTCGGGACCGAGGCGTATTGCAAGGCGACACTCGGGGTGATGCGCCCGGCTTTCACGAGCGCCAACAGGCAGGAATCGAAGGCCAGCATCCCTTCGCTCACGGTCCCGCGCTTCAGGACCTCCGGCAGATCCTTGATGCGCGCGGGGTCCTGAATGAGTTCGCGCGCCAGCGCCGAGATGGTCAGCACCTCGCAGGCGACCGCGCGTCCCTGGGCATCGGCGCGCGGCAACAGGCGTTGGCTCACGACCGCGCGCAGGTTCTGCGCCACCTTGACACGCACCGCGGCCTGGGCTTCGGCGGGAAACGCCGTGATCAAGCGATTGACGGCCTCGGGGGCCGCGGGCGCATGCGCCGTGGCCAACACGAAATGGCCGGTCTCGGCGGCGCGCAGCGCGGTCTCGATGGTCTCGGTATCGCGCATCTCGCCGAGCAGGATCACGTCCGGGTCCTCGCGCAAGGCCGCGCGCATGGCCTCGGAGAAAGACGGCGCGTCGACGCCGATTTCCCGCTGCGTCATGAGGGACTTCTGTTCCGCGAACAGGAACTCGATCGGGTCCTCGATCGTGAGCACGTGTTTGGTTTGCTGCGCGTTGATCTCGTTCACGAGGGCGGCCAGGGTGGTCGTCTTGCCCGAGCCGCTCGCCCCGGTCACGAGCACGAGCCCGCGCTCGTAATGGGTGAGCCGCGCCACCATGTCGGGCAGCCCGAGGCTGGCGAGCGGCGGCACCACGGCGTGAATCACGCGCAACACCAGCGCCATCGTGCCGCGCTGGCGAAAGATGTTGGCGCGCACGCGCCCGACGCCCTTGAACCCGCGCGACAGGTCGACCTGATGATCACGCTCGAATAACGCGAGCTGGCGGGCATCCATCAATGCCTCGCCGATCTGCGTCACGCGCTCGACCGTGAGCCGCGGGACCTGGTCGAGGGCGCGCAGGACCCCGTCGATCCGCAGGATCGGGTGATTCCGGACGCGCAGGTGCACGTCCGAGGCCCGGTGGCGATTGGCCTCGGTGAGGATTTGCCCAAGCCACGCAAGCGGCTCCTGATCCGTCATGACGATCTCGACCATGGGCTGATTGTAGCAGGAAGCGGCCGGGTCACCAGGACGGGCCCTGACTATTCGGTACGATCGAAGAGCCCCATATAGGCGCTATGAGAGAGCAAGGGGGCGCGCGCGACCGCCAGCATATCGTCCAGGTGCGCGGGGTCGCTCATGCCGACCAGGGTGGTACCAAGGCCCGGGGTCGAGCGGTTGAATTGCAGTGCGCGCTGGGCGGGATTGGCGAACCGCGGCAGGGCCTGCGTCAGGATCTCCACGGGCTCGCGCGCGAGATGACCCTTGAAGAGACCGTGGCTTGCGACGGTATAGAGCTTGAGGCGCAAGGCCGCCTGCAAGGTCGAGGCCTCGCTGTCGTCCCCCGTGATCTGGTTGAAGCGCGTGAAGCCTTCCAGCATCACCGCATTGAACGGCATCTCGATGAGCGCGAAATGATGATCCGTCTCGCTGCCGGTCACGGCCTTGGCGGCCTTCTCGGCGAGTGCCACGAGCGAGGCGAGCGACAGAAACCACGAGTCATCGGTCGCGACCCGAAAGGCATGAAAGCTCGAGACGCCGTAGTAGCGGATGACACCTTCGGCCACCGCCTCTTCCAATGCCGTGAACACCTCGCCGAGCTTCGCGACCACGGCCGCCTTGCCGCGGCTCGGGATGTGCACCTCCGGCTGATCGACGAGAAACGCATCCAAGGTCTCGACCCCGAGTCCCGCGCGGCTGTCCTCGATCTGGGCCCGCAGATAGGTCGGGCTCAGGACGTGCGCGTCGGTGCACTCCTCCGCGCTCGCAAGCCCCCGGCCCACGATCGCCTCGCGCACGAAGGCCGCGACGTCCGCGGGCGGCCCGTCCGGGAAGCTCACGAAGCCGCCCTTGGACATGAGCCACACCATGTCGCGCTGAAGCCCGTCGGCGCGGGCGCGCCCAAGGCCCTGGGCGACCGCCTTCAGCGACCGGCCGTAGCGGTAGTGCGCGGCGGTGTCGATCACGTTGAGGCCGTTCAGGAGGCCCTTGTGGACGATATCGGCAAGGCTCCGGTCGACGGCGTCGGTGGCCGCCCCCGGAAAGGTCCCAAGCCCCAAGGCGCTGAGTTTGAGGCCGCCGCGGAAATCGCTGTAATGGCCGCGGTCGAGCGCCGCTCCCCAGCGCTGGGTATAGGCCCGCGTGCCCGCGGCCGTGGCCGCGCCCGCAAGACGCGCGCGCTGCTCGCGCCTCAAGAGGCCCACGCCCGCCTCGCCCCCTGGACGTGCCGGCTAACGGCGCGCGCCAGGGCGTGGATCTCGGGGCGCACGGGGCGCTCCTCCCGCGGTTCCAGGCGGCTCGTGAAAAGCCCCTCGTAATACGGCTCGTCCTCGTCCTCGCCCCAGCCCACCGCGCGCAAGGCCGCGCTGGCCTCGGGCGGCAGGGCGACGGGCAGCACGCGGCCCGACAGCAAGGCCCAGACACCGGTCCAGGCGCGCGCGAGCACCAGCGGGTGATAGCCGCCGCCGCCCGTCGCCAGCACCGGAAGGCCGGTCGCGATCACGCGTTCCACGATGCCGAGGAATCCCGACGTCGACAGACAAAAGCGCCCGAGGGGGTCGGCCCAGAGGGCGTCGGTCCCGGTCTGCAGGACCACGGCATCGGGCCGAAAACGCTGAACGATGGGCTCCCACAAGGCCTCGAAGACCACGCGATACTCGGCGTCGTGGATCGCGCGCGGCAAGGGGACATTGAGCGCAAAACCCCGCGCCGATGGGCCGCCCTCGTCGGTGAGCGCGCCGCCCTGAAAGGGATAGGCATAGGCCGTGTCCATGTGCAGCGACACCGTCATGACGCGCGTATCCTCCCAGAACGCGGCCTCGACCCCGTCGCCGTGATGGGCATCGATGTCGAGATATAAGACCCGAAGGCCCGCCTCGCGCAGGCGCAGAATCGCGAGCACCACATCATTGAAATAACAAAACCCGCGCGCCTGATCGGGGGCGGCATGGTGCATGCCGCCCGCGGGACTGAAGGCATGGCGCCCGGCGAGTACCGCCTCGGCGGCGAGCAGGCTGCCCCCGGTCGCCAGCGCCGGGGTGTAGAACAGCCCGGGGAAATAGGGGTTTTCGAGGGTCCCGAGCTGATGGCGGGCGCGGTCCTGCGCGCGCACGCGCCCGAAGGCCTCGCTGCGCTTGACCGCATCGACGTAAGCGCGCGTATGAAAGGCCGTCAGTTCGGCGACGCTCGCCGCCCGCGAGCGCACGAACTCAGCGGCCGTCAGCGCGTTGTAGGCCTTGATGACATCGAAGGCGAGCGCCACGCGCGGGATCGCGAGTGGATGATTGTGGCCGTAACTCGGGCGCCGGTAGTGCGCGGCCCCCACGAAGACCGCCGGGCGCGTCGCTCGGGGGTCACCCGAGACCGGGAGACTCTCTCCCGTCATGTCGCGTGCAATCCCGGCTCTTTGAGGGCGCGCGTGCGCAGATAGAGGGCGATATGGCGGATGGTGCGGACCGCCATGGCGGTGGGATTCACCGGCAGGGCGTCCTCGCGGCCGGCGGCCAGGCAGTTGCGGTAATAGACGAGTTCGCGCACGTTGTCGCGAATCGCGGTCAGCGACGGGTCGCCCTTGACGAAGGCCTTGAACACCTCGAGCGGGTCCTGATCCGGGCCCACGTCGCGCCCCACGGCCTCGGCAAAGGCCCGCATGAGGCGATTGGCGAGGTCCAGGGCCTGGTCCACGGTCGGCGCGAGCGCCAGCGCCCCGGCGGCAAGACCCGCCTCGAGACCCCGGATCTCCTCGTCCACTGCCTGGATGGTTGCTTCCCAATCGGACGCCATGAGCGCTCTGGACCTCCCGTCCGTTTGCCCGTAGAATCCGCCCATCTTATCACACCGCCCAAGCCCTGGCGGCGTCCGGGAGACCCATGAAGAAGCTCGTGAAACTGGTGCGCCTCAACAACCTCGCCTACAACCCCAACCGCGACCCGCAGATCTATCGCCGGGTCCCGCGGAAGCCCTTCCGCATTCAGGCGCTTCTGGACGGCGAGGGGCGCGCCCGGGCCCAGGTCATCATCGACGGCGAGAGCAAGGCGCGCTGCGACCAGCAGATCACCCTGCCCGATACCTTCACCTGTGAAGTGGCCTTCGACAGCCCCGGCAGCCGCATCGCGGCCCTCATTATCGAAAACGGGGGACAGTCGTTCCGCCAGGAGCTGCGCCTGGACGTCATGGACCACGAGTGGATCGGCTAGCTCACCAGGCGTACTGAGCGAGAAATTGCGGCAAAACGGTCACGATCTGATCGCGGGTGTAAAAGCGGTCAGCGCGTGACATGCGCATCTCGTCCTGAATGTCACGATCACCGCCGAAGCAGAACACCGCGATCTGCAACAGATACTCCATGCGCAACATGCGCACGACGTCGATCGGGTCGAAGGCCTCGGTCTCGTCGAGATCGATGATCAAAAAGCGATAGAGCAGGATCTCGTTCCACGCCCCGAGATCGTCGAGAGACGTCACCGAAACCATCTCCCAATCCGGCGGCACCTCGGCTGCGAGCGCTGCGCGCACCGCCTCGTCCGTGGTCATCAACACGAAGCGACGCGCAAGCCGCCCGGCAATCGTCGGCTCCGCCATCAGGCCCCGCTCTCCTCCTCGTCCGACCCCGGGCTATAGAACTTATCGAAATAAAAGTCCCGCCGGTCCAGATCCTCGTAAAGGGCGGCGCGTTCGCGCACCCCCTGCTCGACGATCTCCGCCAGAAACCCGCCCTGCTCGCCGTCCAGGATGAAGATCCGCCCGACCAGGTCCTCGTCCGCGTTCACGAGCCTCGCGCTCAAGCCGTCGGGAAAATCGATATAGATGAGATAGGCCGCGACCTCGGGGTCCTCCGGGTCGAGCGGCATCATCGTGACCTTGCCAAGCCAAGCGAGGCGTGCGGCCTGGTTGAACTGGCGGATCTCGAGCTTCTTGCCCTTGCGATACTTGTTGAGTTCGTTCTTGACCTGGCCGAGATCGGTCAGCTTGATCGACTTCATGACGGCGCCCCGCGGCAGAAAAGGTCTATTCTAGGCCGGGACGCCCTGGAGGGAAAGCGGCAGGCGTAAGGCCTGCCGCCTATCCATCAACCCTTGCGGCCCGCGACCTCGCGCAGGACTTTGCGAATCGCAGGCGGGGCGCTCATGATGTTCATGAACCCGTGCGATCCCATCATCGAGGTGTCGGGGAAGTTCACCGCGATGCGATAACGCGGACGCAGGGCGATCACGCGCCGGCCCATCACCATCATCTCGTAAGGCAGGTAGGCATAGCCCTTGTCGGTATGATCGTCGATGATGTGCAGGATGTGATGATCCCCGCCCTTGCCGCTCTTGATGCCGACACCGAACACCGTCGTCGGCTTCGGCGCCCCCGGCACGTTCACCTGATACACGAAGCTCGAGGTCCCGACGTGCTTCATGAGGTTCGCATGAATGGTATTCACGGCCGCCATGTGGTTCGGGAACTTGCGGATGCGGTCGACGTTGTCGAAATACGGCATGAAGAGCGCGTAATGGTAATTCCCCGGCTTCAACTCACCCCGGGTGAGGCCGCGGCGGGATCCGAAGGTCTTCTGGGCCCCCAAAGCCGCCTTCAACGCGGCCACGGTCTTCGGCAGCGGGCCGAGGCCATAGGCCACCGCCGTGTAGGCGGGATTGACGTAGGAGACCTGCCAGTTCCCGTGGACCTTCGTCAGCGAAACGCGCTCGACCGCGCCGAAGCCGCCGAACTTGGCGTGGGCCGCGGCATTCAGGAGTTCGGGATCGGTCGCACACAGAATCGTGGTGTTGGCGAAGGGCGTGTAACCCCCGACCACCCGGAAGCCGTGGGTCGTGAGCGCCTTGCGCGTATTCATCACCACCTGCGACATCGACCCCTTGGTCACGATGTGCCCTAGAACAAAGGGTTTGTAACGCACGCGCGCCGCAACGGCCGCCGTGCTGAGCGTGAGCCCGAGCACGAGCGCGCCCGTCAGCCACTGTTGTCTCTTCATAGCATCACTCCTTTAAAAGATAGCGGATCAAAAAGGGGGCCAAGGGCCCCCTTCTTTACCCCGTGCGGGAAAACATCCCCGTACGTTTAGAACTTCCAGCCCCACTGCGCCTCGAGCTGGTACTCGTGCATGCTGATCTTGATGGTCTGGGGACCATCACCCGTCCCAAGCGGGTTCGGGCCGGTCACCGACTGCGGCAGGCCGTACATGGCCGCGACGCTCACGTTCTGATGGTGCGCGACGCGGGTGGTGAAGCCGACCGTGACATGGCGCTGGATAACGCCCGGGGCCAGGATATTGAAGAGCACCTGCGAGGGCTGCACCGGTTGCGTGTTATAGGCAAAGCCCAGACGCACCTGGGTCCCGCGCATGAGCGCCAGCTGATAGCCGAGCTTGTAGACGCTGATGTCCTGCCAGCCGAAACCCCAGCCACCCGGGGCCCCCAAGGCATCCGCATCGTTGACAGTAAAGTTACACCCCGTCGTAGCACTGCAATCGTCAGAATCCGGCGCTGCAGGCCCCGCATTCGCGATCGACGGCACATCGCCGTAATAGATCCGCTGGAAGTCGAAGGCCAGGACCTGTCCCGCCATCGGCTTGAACGCCAAGCCGATCACGCCGTTCGCGGGAATATCGAAGCGCCCGCCGCCCGCGAACAAGCCCGCGTAGGACTTGAAGCGCGACATCGTCATGCGCGGCGAGTAGGCGACACCGAGATCGAGCCCCGGCATGACGCGGAACTGGCCGCCGATCTTGAAGCCGACGCCGTCCGAGACGCTGTCACCGCGGTTCGACAGGGCCAAAGGATTGGTTGAAAAAGGCGCGAACCCGCTCAAACCATAGGCACTGAAGGTTTGGCGCGCGACCAAGAGGCTCAAGCCCACCGAATCGTGACGCAGGAAGCGGCGCGCGTAGGTGAACTGAATGAAGAGCTGCGCGAGATTGACGCCCGTCTGACCGCCACCATACGGCCCTCCTGCACCGGTGGTCGCGCTTGCCGCCGGTGAGTGATAGTTGGTGTCCATGCCGCCGTTGCCGTACACGGCGATACCCACGAAGTTGTTACGGGTCAGGCTCTGGGTGTAGCCGATATGCGGGACCAGAAAGAAATTAGTGCTGCTCCCATAGCTACCGGGCGCCAAATACATATCGCCGTCACCATTGGTCGATATCGCACTATCGTTGCTCGCAATGGCATCGGGGGTGGGTGCACCCGTCACCGTGTAATGACGAAACGGCCAGAAACCCGCGACCCCCACATCCAAGCGGTTGCCCACGAAAGCGATGCCCGCCGGGTTGCTCGCCTGGCTCATGGCGTCCTGCGGAAGAGCGGCGCTCGCGCCGGCCATGCCATCGCTTTTTGTGCTATAGCCCAATTGGAAATATCCGGCCGTGGTCGCGAGCGCCGTGGCCGGCAAGGCCAAAGCCGCCGCCACCGCCGAGGCCAGGGCCCATTTTTTCATTCTCACCATGATGTCCTCCTGTGGACAAGAACTTGAGGTACGGCGTTCAGGCCGCTGTCCGTTATCGTTATGATCGTTTTCTCTTTTGGAATCCATGCACGAGGTGCTCGTGACGCAAACGGACGCTACAATATTCCCTAAGCGTCATCTTCCTGTCAATATGCAAGGAGCAGGCGATGGAAGGGGGGTGGCAGCTTCGCGAACGGAGGCTGCGATTAGAATGTTTTCATTCTCACTATAAGGAGATTCTTATATGCCAACTCGATCCCGTCTCGGACAGGCCGCCCTCCTCATCATCGCGGGCGTCGGTGTCGCGCACGCCTCCGGATTCGCGCTGCCGGAATTGTCGGTCGCGGGCTTGAGCGAGGCCGATGCCCTGGTGGCGAACCCCTCCAGTATGGGGGCGCTCGCTTACAATTCCGCGGCCATGGCCTTTCACAAAGGGGGTTATGACCTCGGCTTGATCGGCCTGGACGCGCACACGGCGGTGACGCCCGAAGGAAGCTCCGGCATGGTGAGCGCGGTCGGCCCCCATTGGGAAACGGTGCCCAACCTCTTTTGGATGCACAAGATCGCGCCGCGCATGCGCTTCGGCTTCGGCGTGAACACACCCTACGGCCTGCAGCTTTCGTGGCCGGCCCAAACCTTCCCGCAGGCCGGCGGCCTGGCACCCACATACACCCAGTTGCGGCTCTTTGACGTCAGCCCGAGCTTCTCCTACCGCTTCGGACCCGTGGCCGTGGCCTTGGGTGCCGACTATTACGACGCCCATCGCACCGTCCTCGGAACGCCGGCGGCGACCGTCAGCGGCTCCGGCGACCATGTCGGCGCCCACATCAGCGTGCTCGCCAAACTCGGCTCGGTCGCGCTCGGCGCGAACTATCGCTCGGCCGCGAACGTCTCGCTCCAAGGCGACCTGACCCAACCCGGCACCAGCGCCGTGCCGGTCGATACCGTTTTGCACCTCCCGTGGCAGCTCGCGCTCGGCGTACACGATGCGCTCACGAAACGCATCGGCGTCGAATTCGACTTCAACCGCACCGGCTGGAATCGCTTCACCAATATCGCGGTCGCGCCCGCGCCCGCGGTCGGTGGCGGCTCGGCCATTCTTGTCAGCCAGTTCAATTGGCGCACGGCCAATGCCTACCGCTTCGGCATCCATTACAGCTTGAGCCGTCACGTCGAGCTGCGCGCCGGCTATGCCTATGACGTCACCGGGGTCAC
>DAHWKH010000102.1 GCA_027343725.1 Acidiferrobacteraceae bacterium | reverse complement strand
GGTCGAGGTCGCGCGGTCGCTTTGAGACGCCGTCCACGCAGCTTTGGCGCATCGCGTCCGCAACGCGTGGGCGCCGTCATCCAGCGTGAGATTGCCGGGCTTGCGCTGACCGATGTCACGGATCCGCGCGCCCAGGGCGCGACGCTCACGGAGGTGAGCGTGAGCCCCGATCTCAAGCAGGCGCGCGTGTTCGTCACCCATCACGCGGGCGAGGAGGCGGCGCGGGCCGCCGTCGCGGCCCTGAACCACGCCGTGCCGCGCTTGCGGCACGCGCTCGCGCAACGCGTGCAGCTGCGCGTCGTGCCCGCCCTGGTGTTCACCTACGACCCGTCCGCCGATCGCGGATTTCGCATCGAGGCCTTGTTGCGCGAGGCCCGCCGCGACCGGGGGCCGAAATGAAGCGCCCGTGCCTGGCGCGCGACGGCCTCCTGGTGCTCGACAAGCCCGAGGGTCTGAGTTCGACCCAGGCCCTGGGGCAGGCCAAGCGGCGCCTGCTCGCCTGCAAGGGCGGGCATACGGGCACGCTCGACCCGCTGGCGACCGGGGTGCTGGTGCTGTGTTTCGGCGAGGCCACGAAGGTCGCGTCGTTTCTGTTCGATAGCGACAAGCGCTATCGGGTGACCGTGATGCTCGGGGTCGCAACCGACACCTTCGATGCCGAAGGACAGGTGGTGGCGCGCCGCGAGGTGGCGGTGTCCGATCGCGACCTCGCGGCGGCCCTCGAGCGCTTCGTGGGGGTGATCGACCAGGTGCCGCCCCGGTTCTCGGCCATCCGTCGCGACGGCAAGCGGTTCTATGAAGGCGCGCGCCGCGGCGATCTCACCGAGCCCCCCTCTCGCACCGTCACCATCCGGGCGATCACCCTGCGCGAACGCGCGGGCGACGAGGTGGTCCTGGACGTGGAGTGCGGCAAGGGCACCTTCGTGCGCAGCCTGGCCCAGGATTTGGGGCAGACCTTGGGCTGCGGGGCCCATGTCAAGGCCCTGCGGCGGGAGGCGGTGGGGGATTTCACCATCGATCAGGCGGTGCCGCTTGCGGAGGTCGGGCCCGACACGGCCTTGCTGGGCGGCGATCTCGCCCTTTCGCGCCTGCCGGCCGTGGCCGTACCGGCGTTTCTGGCGCAAGCCCTGCGCCGCGGCCAATCCATTTATATCGGGGGCCGCGATTATGAGGGCTGGGCACGCCTTTACGACGATGCCGGCGGCTTTCTCGGGATCGGTTGGTCGGAGCGTGGCGGCGGAATCCGCCCGAAGCGCCTGTGGGTCCGGGGGTCGCATGTTGAGCCCTTGGGCGCCGGCGGTTAGAATACCGGTTTACCCCATTCAAACAGTTTCGGGCAAGTGAGGGCGGTATGGCGTTTACAGCGGACAAGAAGATGCAAATCATCAAGGATTACCGGCGGGCGGACTCCGACACCGGTTCTCCGGAGGTGCAGGTGGCATTGATCTCGGCCCACATCGAGGATCTGTCGCAGCACTTCGCCGTACACAAGAAGGACAATCATTCCCGCCAAGGTCTTTTGCGCATGGTGGGTAAGCGCCGCAAGCTGCTCGATTACTTGAAACGCGTGGACGCCAACCGCTACCGCGAGCTGGTCGCGCGCTTGGGATTGCGCAAGTAATCAGGCACCGCCTGCCGTACCAAACAGACCGAGGACTCGTGAGTTGGGGAAAATCACAAAGACGTTCCCGTATGGGAAGCATACGGTAAAGATCGAAACCGGGGAGATCGCGCGCCAGGCCACGGGGGCCGTCATGGCGAGCATGGGCGACACCGTCGTACAGGTCACCGCGGTGGGCATGCGCCAAGCGGCCGCGGATCGCGATTTCTTTCCGCTGACCGTCGATTATCAGGAGCGCAGCTACGCCGCGGGGCGCATTCCCGGCGGCTTCTTTAAGCGGGAGGGCCGGCCGTCCGAGAAGGAAATCCTCACCTCGCGCCTCATCGACCGCCCCATTCGGCCGCTGTTCCCGAAAGGTTTCACGAACGAAGTCCAGATCATAGCGACGGTGATGTCGCTCGATCCCGATATCGATCCCGACATCATCGCCCTGATCGGGGCCTCGGCGGCGCTGTCCCTTTCGGGGATGCCCTTCAGGGGACCGCTCGGGGCCGCGCGCGTCGGCTACCGCGACGGGCAGTACCTGCTGAATCCGGGCATGGCCGAGCTTGCCACGTCGGCTTTGGATCTCGTGGTCGCGGGGACGCGGAGCGCGGTGCTGATGGTGGAGTCCGAGGCCAAGGTCCTGCCCGAGGACGTCATGCTGGGCGCGGTGCTCTTCGGGCATGAACAGATGGGCGCCGTCATCACGGCGATCGAGGAACTCGTGCGCGAGGCCCGGGTCGAGCCCTGGAATTGGGCGCCTCCGGCCAAGGACGAGGGTCTCATGGCGAGCGTCGCGGAGGCGGTCGGTGCCGACCTCACGGCGGCCTACCAGATCCGCGAGAAGCTGCCGCGCCAGGACCGCGTCGCGGAATTGCGCGCGCGCACCGTTGGCGCCTTGGCGGGGGAGGCCCCGAAACCCGATGCCGACACGGTCTCGGCGGCGTTCGGGGATCTCGAAAAGCGCATCGTCCGGGGACGCATCCTGGCGGGCGAGGCGCGCATCGACGGGCGCGACAGCAAGACCGTGCGGCCCATTACCATTCGCACCGGCGTGCTGCCGCGGGCCCACGGATCGGCGCTGTTCACGCGCGGCGAGACCCAGGCGCTGGTGGTGACGACATTGGGGACGGGGCGTGACGCGCAGCTCATCGATGCCCTGGAAGGGGAGCGTAAGGACCCCTTCATGCTGCACTACAATTTTCCGCCGTCCTCGGTGGGCGAGGTCGGGCGCGTGGGGAGCCCCAAGCGCCGGGAGATCGGCCATGGGCGGCTTGCGAAACGCGCGATCGCCGCGGTCCTTCCCGATATGAGCGACTTTCCTTACGTCCTGCGCGTGGTCTCGGAGATCACCGAGTCGAACGGGTCGAGTTCCATGGCGACCGTGTGCGGCACGAGTCTGTCTTTGATGGATGCCGGTGTGGCCATCAAGGATTCGGTGGCGGGCATCGCCATGGGGCTCATCAAGGAGGGCGAGCGGTTCGCGGTGATCACGGATATCCTCGGCGACGAGGACCACTTAGGCGACATGGATTTCAAGGTCGCGGGCACCGCCTCGGGCGTGACGGCCTTGCAGATGGACATCAAGATCGAGGGCATCAACCGCGAGATCATGGACGTAGCGCTCAAGCAGGCGCGTGAAGGCCGGCTGCATACCCTCGGCGTCATGAACGAGGCGATCCGCGAGGCACGCCCGGAGATGTCCGAGTACGCGCCGCGCATCATCACCTTCAAGATCAATCCCGAGAAGATCCGCGACGTGATCGGCAAGGGCGGGGCGACGATCCGCGCCTTGTGCGAGGAGACGGGCGCGACCATCGACATCGACGACAGCGGCCTCGTGAAGATCGCCTCGGTCGACAACGCCGCGGGCCAGGAGGCGCGCCGGCGCATCGAGCAGATCACGGCCGAGGTCGAGGTGGGCATGATTTACGAGGGTAAGGTCGCGAAACTCATGGACTTCGGGGCCTTCGTGACCATTTTGCCCGGCAAGGACGGCCTTGTGCATATCTCCCAGATCTCGAACGAGCGCGTCGAAAACGTGAGCGACAAGCTGACGGAAGGCGAGAGCGTGCGCGTCAAGGTCCTGGAGGTCGATAAGCAAGGCCGTATCCGCCTCAGCATGAAGGCGGTCGAAAACCCTTAAAGCGCCCGGACGGGGGCCCTCCCGGGCCCCCGAGCGCGGGTGGGCTCTCGATAACCCAGGGAGGACAGGCCGGATGATCGCCAAGGACGCCCCGACAGCCGATTTGCGCAGCGCCGTTGGCCAGGATGTGCAAGGGGCCGTGCGCCTGTTTCTCGCCTATATGGGCGTGAGCGGCGGGCTGTTCGCGGCGCTTGCGCGCCTCGGGCAGGCCACGAGCGAGGCCTTGGCGCAGGCCGCGGCCATCGATCCCGGGTATGCCAAGCGCTGGGCGGATGCCGCGTATGCCTTCGAACTGCTCGATGAGACCCCCGAGGGCTTCGCTCTGACGGCACTCGGGCGGGCGTTTCTGCCGGATGTCCCGGGCACGCTCATGCCATTTGCCGTGCAAGGGGTTCTGACCGCCCACATGGCTGAGCGCGCGGCCGGTCTCATGGCGAGCGGCGAGCGCCCGGGCGAGTCGGTACTCGCCGAGCGCGCGACCCTGCTGCCGTGGTTCGGACCCATGCTCGAGGCGCAATTCGGTCCGCTGTTTGCAAATACCGTGATGCCGCATGTCCCGGTCTATGCCGAGGCCGCCGCGCGCGGGGGTTTGGTGGTCGACCTCGGTTGCGGGAACGGCTGGTACGTGCTGCGCTTGGCGCACGCGTTCCCGGGGCTTCGCTGCCTGGGGGTCGATGGCTTCGAGGAGAACGTGCGGCAGGGACGGGAGCGCGCCGAGGCGCAGGGGCTTGGCGCACGCGTGCGCTTTACGACCGGGGACATTCTGCGTTTCGAGAACCCGGAGAAGGCCGATGTCGTGGCGCTGAACCGCGCCTTGCATCACGTGTGGGACCGGAAGGACGCGG
>DAHWKH010000100.1 GCA_027343725.1 Acidiferrobacteraceae bacterium | reverse complement strand
GACGGCGCGACCGGGACGGCACTCGCCATGCGCGGCTTGCAGGCCTTGGGCGCGCACCGCCTCGACTATCTGATCCCGGATCGGGCCCGCGAGGGCTACGGGCTTACGCCCGAGATCGTCGAACGGGCGGCGCACAAGGCCCCTCGGTGGCTCCTCACGGTCGATAACGGCATCAATAGCGTCGCCGGGGTGGAGGCCGCCAACCGCCTGGGCATGCGCGTCATCATCACCGACCATCACCTCCCGGGCGCGACCCTCCCCGCGGCGCATGCGATCGTGAACCCGAACCAGGCGCACGACGCGTTTGCGAGCAAGGCGATCGCGGGGGTCGGTGTCGTGCTCTATCTGTTGATGGCACTGAGGCGCCTGCGCCCCGATGCGCACGTGGCGCTCGCGCCCCTCTTGGACCTCGTGGCGCTCGGGACCATCGCCGACTGCGTGCCGCTCGATGCCAATAACCGCTTGCTGGTGCGGGCGGGATTGCAGCGCATCAATGCCGGCAAGGCCTGCCCCGGCATCCAGGCGCTCCTGCGGGTCAGCGGCCGTCGACCTGGGCCGGTCATCGCCCAGGACCTCGGATTTCAGGTCGGGCCACGCCTGAACGCCGCGGGGCGCCTCGCCGATATGAGCATCGGCGTCCGCTGCCTGCTCGCGACCGAGGAGCGCGAGGCCCTGGCGCTCGCGCAGGAACTCGATCGCCTGAATCGCGAACGCCGCCGGCGCGAGGACACCATGCACAGCGAGGCCGAGGAGCACCTGACGGCCTGGGCAGGCACGGCCTTGCCCGCGGGCTTGTGCGTGAGCGAGCCGCACTGGCACCCGGGCATCGTCGGGATCCTTGCGGGCCGCTTGCGCGAGCGCTACAAGCGCCCGGTGATCGCGCTCGCGCCGGCCGACGAGGCGATCCTCAGGGGTTCGGCGCGCAGCGTGCCGGAACTCAATATGCGCGACGCCCTGGTCGCCATCGGCGAACGCCATCCCGATTTGCTCTTGACGTTCGGCGGGCACGCCGCCGCCGCCGGGCTGACGATCCGCCAAGCCGACCTCGGGCGGCTTGCGCAAGCCTTTGCCGAGGAGGTCGAGAGACGCATCGGTCCCGGGCCCTTCGCCGCGCCCCCGAGCGATGGTCCCTTGCGCCCCGAGGAGCTCTCGCTGGCGCTTGCGCGTGCGATCCGCGCCGGTGGGCCGTGGGGAAACGGATTCCCGGAGCCGGTGTTCGAGGGCGTGTTCACAGTGGTCTCGTGCGCGGTCGTCAAAGGCGCCCACCTCAAGCTTGCGCTCTCGTATCCCGGCCTCCCGCAGACCCTCAAGGCCTGGGCGTTCCGCTGCGTCGACGCCCCGGAGACGGGGCTTGCCGTCGCGATCCGTTACCGCTTGGGCGTCGATGCGTATCAGGGGAGCGAGACTGTGTGCCTGTATGTCGAGGAGTGGTCGCGCGTGCCCCAGGAGACCGGCTTGGGGTACACTGGGCTTGCGCCCGATGCCGTGTAGCGAAACGGTCGAGGCGCATGGCCCCGCCCGGGATCTCCCGCCTGAAGGATCGCGCGTCCGGTTGCCGCGCAGGCCGTGTCCGAGGATGCCGCGGACCGGAGGTCCCCTGCGGTTGCGATCCACCCCCTGGTTTTCGGAATGAGGGAAGAGTACGGATATGAGCGCCAAGGGTTCCGATCACACGGAACAGAGAAGGGAGCAGACAATCGCCGACTGCGTCGGCAACACGCCGCTCGTGCGGCTGCAGCGCCTCGGCGCCGAACGCGGTAACCGGCTGCTCGTCAAACTCGAGGGCAACAACCCCGGGGGCTCGGTCAAGGATCGGCCGGCGTTGCATATGATCACCGCCGCCGAGGGCCGCGGCACGATCCGCCCGGGCGATACCCTGATCGAGGCCACGAGCGGCAATACCGGCATCGCGCTCGCCATGGCCGCCGCGGTCAAGGGTTATCGCATGGTGCTCGTCATGCCCGAACACATGAGCGCCGAGCGCCGCGGTCTCATGCGCGCCTTCGGGGCCACCTTGGTCCTGACCTCGCGCGCCGGCAGCATGGAAGAGGCGATCGATACCGCGCGCGCGATGGAGGCCCGCGGCGAGGGGCATATCCTCGATCAGTTCTCGAACCCCGATAATCCCGAGGCCCATTATCGGGGCACGGGCCCGGAGATCTGGCGCGATACGCACGGCGCCATCACGCATTTCGTGAGCGCGATGGGGACCACCGGCACGATCATGGGCACCTCGCGTTATCTGAAGGAACGCAATCCGGGGGTCGTCGTCGTGGGGGTGCAGCCCACGAGCGGCTCCTCCATTGCCGGCATCCGCCGTTGGAACAGCGCCTATCTGCCGAAGATCTACGATCCGAAACGCGTGGACCGCGTCATCGATGTGGACCAGGCGCTCGCCGAGGAGACCACGCGGCGTCTCGCGCGCGAGGAGGGGGTTTTTTGCGGGATCTCCTCGGGCGGGGCGGTGGCCGCGGCGCTCGTGCTGAGCGCGGAAGTGCGCGACGCGACGATCGTCGCCATCATCTGCGACCGCGGCGATCGCTACCTCTCCACCGGGGTCTTTCCCGAGTCATGAACGTCCTGGTGTTCGATATCGAGACGGTGCCGGACGTCGCCACCGGGCGGCGGCTTTACGACCTCGATCTGGCGGACGAAGACGTCGCCAAGGTCATGGTGCACCGCCGGCGCGAAGAGAGCGGCCAGGAGTTTTTGCGCCATTACCAGCATCGAATCGTGGCGATCTCCGTGCTTTTGCGGCGCGCCGATGACCTCAAGGTGTGGTCCTTGGGGGAGGAGTCGTCCCCGGAAGAGGAACTCATCCGCCGCTTTTTCGAGGGCATCGAGCGTTTTTCCCCGACGCTCGTGTCCTGGAACGGTGGGGGCTTCGACCTGCCGGTCCTGCACTATCGCGCGCTCTACCACGGCGTCCCCTGCGCGCGTTATTGGGACACCGGTGACGCGGACCCGGCGTTTCGCTGGAACAATTATCTCGGCCGCTACCACGCCCGCCACACCGACGTCATGGACGTTCTGTCGGGCTACCAGGCGCGCGCCACCGCGCGTCTGGACGAGATCGCCACCTTCCTCGGCTTTCCCGGCAAACAAGGGCACGATGGCGGGGAGGTCTTCGAGCGTTATCGCAACGGCGAACTCGGCTTCATTCGCGCCTACTGCGAGACCGACGTCATCAACACCTATCTCATCTTCCTGCGCCTGGAAAAAATGCGCGGGCATCTGACACCCGAGGCCCACGCCGACGAGGAGCGGCGGCTGCGCGAGACGCTCACGGGGCCGGGGCAGGCGCACCGGACGGCGTTCGCCGCGGCCTGGGCGGAGCGCGAGGCATGACGGACGCGCTCACGGGCGGGGTGTGCGAGGTCGACGCCTTGAACCACGACGGCGCCGGCGTCGGGCGGTGCGCGGGCAAAGTGGTCTTCATCGAAGGCGCGCTCCCGGGCGAGGAGGTGGATTTCGGCTACCGCGGGCGCAAGCCGCGCTACGATCGCGCGGTGATGCACGCACTCCGGCGCGCCTCGCCGGATCGCGTGACGCCGCCGTGCGCGCATTTCGGGGTGTGCGGGGGCTGTCGCTTGCAGCATCTGGCAAGCAGCGCGCAGCGGACCGCCAAGGCCGAGATCGTGCGCGCGACGCTTTCGCACGTCGGGGGCGTGGCCCCCGAGCACTGGGCCGAACCGTTGGCCGGCGCGGTTTGGGGCTATCGCCGCAAGGCGCGCCTCGGTGTGCGGGTCGTCCCCAAAAAAGGCGGAGTCCTGGTGGGATTCCGGGAACGGGCGCATTCCTTCATCACGCCGCTCACGGTCTGCCACACCCTGATGCCGGCACTCGGGGAGCGGCTTGCCGATCTCACGGCCTTGATCGCCGAACTCTCCTGTCCTGAGCGTATCCCGCAGATCGAATTCGCGGCCGGCGATGACACGGCGGCCCTCGTCTTCCGGCACCTTGTGCCCTTGACGGAGGCCGACCGCGGGCGCCTGGAGGCCTTCGGCGCGGCGTACGGGTTCACCGTCTATACCCAGGCCGCCGGGCCGGACACGCTTGTGCGCCTGGGCCCCGAAGGCGCACCGCTCTGCTACCATCTGCCGGCGTTCGCGCTCGCGATGCGGTTCGCGCCTACCGATTTCGTGCAGGTCCATGCCGAGGTCAACCGCGAGATGGTCGCGCAGGCCGTGGAGTGGCTCGCGCCCGGGCCCGCGGAGCGCATCCTCGACCTGTTCTCGGGGATCGGGAATTTCGCGTTGCCGCTGGCCCGGTCCGCGGACTGCGTCCTGGGCGTCGAGGGGGTCGCTGCCCTGACCGAGAGGGCGCGCGCCAATGCCGCCGCCAATGGTCTTGCGAACACCGACTGGGAGACGCGCGATCTCGTCGCGGGCGACCTTGCGGGCCTCGCGCGGGACTTTCACGCCGATGCCGCGCTCCTCGATCCGCCGCGCACCGGCGCGCTGGAAGTGGTCACGGCGCTCGCCGAGGCCGAGGTCGCGCGCGTGTGCTACGTCTCGTGCAATCCGGCGACGCTTGCGCGCGACAGCGCCATCCTCGTGCATCGCTACGGCTATCGGCTCGCGCGCGCGGGTGTTGTCGACATGTTCCCCCACACGCATCATATTGAGACGATGTGCCTGTTCACGCGGGAGCCCTGAATGGCCCTGATCGAGGTCGATGTCGCAAACCAAGTGCTGCGCCTGTACGGCGCAGACGGCGGGGCGCTTGCCTGGGAGACCGCGATCGCCACCGCCAAAAACGGTGTTGGGGAGCGTTACGGCAGCTTTCAGACGCCGCGCGGGTGGCACGTCATCCGCGCCAAGATCGGGGCCGGGGAGCCGCGCGGGCGGGTGTTCGTCGGGCGGCGGCCGACGGCCGAGATCTACAGCCCGGACTTGCGGCGCCTGTATCCGCAACGCGACTGGATCCTCACCCGGATCCTGTGGCTGAGCGGCCTCGAGGTCGGCCGCAACCGGCTCGGCGACGTCGACACCATGCGCCGTTACGTCTACATTCACGGCGCGCCCGACGACGACCCGATGGGCATTCCATCCTCGCGCGGTTGCATCAAGATGCACAACGACGATGTCCTCACGTTGTTCGACACCGTGGCGGTAGGCACGCGCGTGCACATCGTGAGCTAAGGAGGCGCTATGGTCCTTGGGCCCATCATGCTGGACATCGCGGGCACCGCCCTGACCGCGACCGAACGCAAACGTTTGCGCGACCCGCTCGTCGGGGGCGTCATCCTCTTCAGCCGCAATTACGAGGACCCGGACCAATTGCACGCCCTGACAGGCGCGCTCCGTGACCTGCGCGAACCGCCGCTCATCATCGCCGTCGATCACGAGGGCGGGCGGATCCAGCGCTTCCGCAACGGATTCACGGCGTTGCCCGCGTGCGGCGCGATCGGCGCCGTGTATCGCGACGATCGCGCCCAGGCGCGCCTCCTCGCGCGCTCCGCGGGGTTCGTGATGGCGGCCGAACTCCTCGTTCTCGGGGTCGACATCAGCTTCGCGCCGGTCCTCGATGTCGCGCACGGGCTCTCGAGCGTGATCGGCGATCGCGCCTTCCACGAGGACCCGTTGGTCGTGGCGGAACTCGCACGCCAATACGTCTCGGGGATGACGGAGGCCGGCATGGCGGCGGTGGGCAAGCATTTCCCCGGACACGGGGGGGTCGCGGGCGATTCCCATCAGGAATTGCCGCGGGATGAGCGCCCGTTCGCGGAGATCGACGGTCTCGATCTCGTGCCGTTTGCGCGCCTGGCGCCGACCGTGCTGGCGGGCGTCATGCCCGCGCACGTCGTCTACCCGCGCATCGATGCCGAGCCCGCCGGGTTTTCGGCGCATTGGCTCAACACGGTCTTGCGCCGGCGGCTGCGCTTCAGCGGCGTCATTTTCAGCGACGACTTGAGCATGGTGGGGGCCCATGGGGCGGGATCGCTCGGCGAACGCGCGCGCAAAGCGCTGGCCGCGGGCTGCGACATGGTGCTGGCCTGCAATGATCCAGACGGTGTCGATGGGTTGTTCGCGGCACTCAAGGGCTACAGCAACCCGCTCTCGCAGGCGCGGCTTACGCGCCTGCACGGGCGGCCGGCCTGGAGCCAGGCGGCGCTCGTCGAGAACCGCGCCTATCGCGAGGCATGCCGGCGCCTTGCGCGGCTCGCCGCGGGGGCTCACGCGTGACAGCGGCGGCCGATCCGGACCGGGAGGAGTCTCTCGGCGCGTGCCGCCGCTGCCCGCGGCTCGCGGCGTTCCGCGATGCGACCAAACGCGCGCACCCAAGCTACGCCTGCCGGCCGGTGCCGGCGTTCGGCAGCCCCGATGCGCGCATCGTGATCGTCGGCCTGGCCCCGGGCCTGCACGGGGCCAACGCCACCGGCCGGCCATTCACGGGCGATTTCGCGGGCATCCTGCTCTATAGCACCCTGCACCGATTGGGGCTCGCGAGCCAGGCCCGCTCGGAGCATGTCGCGGACGGCCTGCGCCTGCACGATTGCCGCATCACCAATGCCGTCAAGTGCGTGCCCCCGGACAACCGCCCGCTCGCTGCGGAAATCCACAATTGCCGGCCCTATCTCGCGGCCGAGCTTGCCCGCCAGCCACCGGGGGGCGTTATCATGGCCCTTGGGCGCATCGCCCACGAGGCGGTGTTGCGGGCCTTGGGACAGCCCCTGGCCCCCTACCGGTTCGCCCACGGCGCCCGGCACGTCCTCGCCGGGCGGACCCTGTGGGATTCCTATCATTGCAGTCGCTATAACACCCAGACGCGGCGCTTGAGCGAGGCCTCGTTCCGGGCGGTCTTCGAAGCGGCTCTCGGCGAGGGACCATGAGCGATCTTCGCGCCTTGGTGCGCGGCTTGAGTGATGGCCCGGGCGTCTATCGGCTGATCGACGAGGCGGGCACGGTCTTGTACGTTGGCAAGGCGCGCAACCTGCGCCAGCGCGTGGCGAGCTATTTGCGCCGCGCGCCCAATGCCCGGATCGCGGCCCTCATGGCGGCGGTCGTGCACATCGAGGTGACCGTGACCCATACCGAGACGGAGGCCTTGCTGCTCGAAAATAACCTCATAAAGACTTTAAAACCCCGCTATAACGTCTTGTTACGGGACGACAAAAGCTATCCGCTCATCGCCCTCGGCGAGGGACCCTTCCCGCGTCTGGCCTTCCACCGCGGGGCGCGCACGGGGGACGGGCGCTACTTCGGGCCCTACCCGAGCGCGACCGCCGTGCGCGAGACCCTGCACCTCCTGCAGCGCATCTTCCCGTTGCGCTCCTGCGAGGACAGCGTGTTTCGCAACCGCACGCGACCCTGCCTGCAATACCAGATCCGGCGCTGTTCCGGCCCCTGTGTCGGCCTCATCGACGAGCACGCCTACGCGCGCGACGTGGCCGATGCCATCGTCTTCCTCGAGGGCCGCAACCGCACTCTCGTCAAGAGCCTGAAGGCGCGCATGAAGGAGGCCGCCCAAGGGCTCGATTATGAACAGGCCGCGCGCCTGCGCGACCAGGTGGCGCATCTATCCGGGATCCAGGAGCGCCAGTACGTCGACGGCGACAAGGGCGATGCCGATGTCATCGCCGTCGCCGGGCGCGAACACGCGGTGTGCATCGCGGTTTTGTTCGTGCGCGGCGGGCGCCACCTCGGGAGCAAGACGGTGTTCCCGCGGGTCCCGGAGGGGGCATCGGTCGAGGAGGCCTTGAGCGCCTTCTTGCCGCAGTACTATATCGGTCAGGCGCCGCCCCGGCGCCTCTATCTCGGGCTTGCGGTCCCGGAGCGCGAGACCCTGGCCGCGGCCTTGAGCGCGGACAGCGGCCAGGCGGTCAGCCTCCACGTCCCCAAGCGCGGGCCGGCGCGGCACTGGGTGGCGCTCGCTCAGACCAACGCCGAGGACGCGCTGCGCCGGCGACTCGCGGAGCGGGCCGGCCAGCGCGCGCGCTGGACGGCCTTGGAGCGGGCCTTGCACCTGGGGGAGGCGGCGCGTATCGAATGTTTCGATATCAGTCATACACAGGGCGAGCGGCCGGTGGCCTCCTGCGTCGTGTTCGGGCCCGAAGGGCCCCGAAAAAGCGACTACCGGCGCTTTCATATCGAGGACGTGGCCGCGGGCGATGATTACGCCGCCATGGCCCAGGCGGTGAGGCGGCGCTATCTCAAGGCCCCGGTGCCGGATCTCATCCTCATCGACGGCGGGGCCGGTCAGGTGGCCAAGGCCCAGGAGGCCTTGCAGGCGCTTGAGCAGAGCGCGCGCATCCTGGGTATCGCCAAGGGCCCGGAGCGCCGCTTCGGCGACGAGGAGTTCTACTGGGCGCACGCACGGGACCCTTTCACCTTGAGCGATGACCCGCCGGCGCTCGCGGCGCTCGCGGCGATCCGCGACGAGGCACACCGATTCGCCATCGCCGGTCACCGCGCCCGGCGCGGCAAGGCGCGCCTGGTGTCGGCGCTCGATGCCATCCCGGGCGTCGGTCCCAAGCGTCGCCAGGCGCTCGTGAAGGCCTTGGGCGGCGCGCGCTTCGTGGCCCAGGCCGAGCTCGCCGATCTCGAACGGTTGCCCGGCATCAGCTCCGAGCTCGCGCGGCGCATCTACGAAGTCTTTCATCCCGGGAGGGAGTCGTGCCCCTGACCGCACCCAATCTCCTCACGCTCCTGCGCCTGGCCTTGATCCCGGTGTTCGTGATCGTCTACTTCCTGCCTGTGACCTGGGCGCACGCCGGGAGTGCCGCCTTCTTTCTGGCGGCGGCCATCACCGATTGGCTCGACGGCTATCTCGCGCGCAAGCTCGATCAGTCATCGGCCTTCGGCGCGTTTCTCGATCCCGTCGCCGACAAGCTCATGGTGGCCGCGGCCTTGATTTTGATCGTGGCCCATCCCGCCACCCCGCGGCTCCTCGGGGGGCATGCGCTGTTTGCGGTCGTCGTCCTGATCATTATCGGGCGCGAGATCGCGGTCTCGGCCCTGCGCGAGTGGATGGCGGAGGTCGGCAAGCGCAAAAGCGTCGCGGTCTCGCTCGTCGGAAAATTCAAGACCGGCGTGCAAATGGCGGCGATCCTCCTCATGCTCTACGAACACCCGTTCGCGGATCTGCCGACGTTCGTGCTCGGTGAACTCCTGCTCTATCTCGCGGCCGGGCTCACGTTGTGGTCCATGGGCGTTTATCTGCGCGCCGCCTGGCCGGAACTCGTGAAGGCCGAGCGCGCGCGCCTCGGGCGCTGAGGGCGCGCCCCTTCGGCGGATGCCTTGGGTCGGCGTTAGCCGGAACATGCGCGTTTTCGTCATCACGCGAGGGACTGCCCATGTTTGCACACAACAAGCGCCTCATGTACACCGTGCGCGTATCGGAGACCAACCCCAAGCTCGGGAGCTTGATGCTCGAACAATTCGGCGGCCCGCAGGGCGAGCTCGCGGCCGCCATGCGCTATTTCACGCAGGCGATCGCCGAGAGCGATCCAAAGCGCAAGGATATGCTGTTCGACATCGCCACCGAGGAGATGAGCCATCTCGAAGTGATCGGAAATATCATCGTGATGTTGAACAAAAACGTGAAAGGGGAGATGGCGGAGGGTATCAAGGACGCCGAACTCCTGCGCACGATCACCGAGGGTGGGGAAAGCCACGTGGCGTCCTTGCTGTACGGCGGCGGCGCGGGTCTCATCAATTCGGGCGGCGCGGCCTGGAGCGCGGGTTACGTGGACACGATCGGTGAGCCGACGGCGGATCTGCGTTCGAACATCGCCGCGGAGGCGCGCGCCAAGATCCTGTACGAGCGGCTCATCAACGTGACCGAGGATCCCGGCGTGAAGGACGCGCTCGGGTTCTTGATGACGCGCGAGATCGCGCACCAAAAGGCCTTCGAGAAGGCCCTCTACGCCATCGACGGCAACTTCCCGCCGGGCAAGATGCCGGGACAAGCGCAGTTCGAATCCCGGTATTACAATCTTTCGACGGGCGAGGGGGATGCGCGCGGCCCCTGGAATCAGGGCGATAGTTGGGAGTATATCGATGGCGCGCAAAGCCAGGCGGCGGCCGACGGCGGGGACGGATCGGCGTCCGTCAAACTGACGCCCGAACAAGCGAAGCTCTGGAATGCGAGTGCCGCGCGGACGGCCTCGCGCGCCGACGGCAATCCCCAGACCGGCGCGGAACTCGGGCGCAAGCGTTCGTCTTGAAGGAGATCGTTGGGGTGTCCGGGCCGCGGACGGGGGCTTGGAGGCTGGGGCCGGAATCGAACCGGCATTGACGGCTTTGCAGGCCGCTGCATCACCACTCTGCCACCCAGCCGTGCGCTGCATGCTAGGAATCGAGGAACGACGGAACGACAACCTCGGTGGGGGCTGGAGCGGGAAACGAGATTCGAACTCGCGACCCCAACCTTGGCAAGGTTGTGCTCTACCACTGAGCTATTCCCGCAGACCGGAGCATTGTAGCCGGGCGAGTGGTCATGTCAAGCGGACGCCCGCGGGTCCCGGCGGCCCCGGGCGCCTTTGTTGCCCGCCGGGGCGTTCACGCCTAGAATAGCCCGTTTGTCAGCCATCTTCGGGGAACGCGATCGGTGGGATGGAACGATCCCGGAAAGGGCCCGGGTCCGTGGGGCCGCAAGGACGCCTCGCACGTCCTGGATCTGGATGCCCTGGTCCTGCGTCTCTGGCGGCGCATGAGGCGGCCGAGCGGCGCGCCTCCGCGCTGGGCCGTTGCGGTGGCGCTGGTGGCCGCTCTCGGCGGCTGGTTTTTGAGCGGATTTTACAGCGTGCCAAGTGGCAGCCGCGGGGTATTGGTGCGCCTGGGGGAGCCGGTGCGCGTGGTGGGCCCCGGCGCGCATTGGCGCTGGCCCGCGCCGATCGCCAACGATCGCGTGGTCAGTATTCGCCGGGTTCACGTGGTGGCGGTGGGATACCAGAGCCGCGCGGCCTTCTATGAAGGGCAGCCGGCGCCGCCGCCCGCCCGGATGCTGACCGCCAACCACGACATCGTGCACCTCGAGTTCGCGGTCCAGTACCGCGTCGCCGACCCCAACGCCTATCTGTTCGGTGCCGATCACCCTCGCCAGACCCTGCAACGCCTGGCGGAGGCGATCATGCGCTCCGCGGTCGCGAAGACCCGCGCCTCGGTGGCGCTGAGCGACCCCCGGGTCCTGGAGACGGCGACCGCGAACGGCCTTGCGCGCGCCCTCCCGTCCTATCATCTGGGCGTCCGGGTGGTCTCCGTGCGACTGCAAAAGGCGAGCGAACCCAAAATCGTCATGGCGGCCCTGCAGAAGGTGGCGCGTGCGCGCGAGGATGCGCGCAAAGAGCGCGCGCGGGCGCGGGCCTACGGTGAAGCCGTGATCGCCAAGGCGCGCGCGAGCGCTGAAAAACGCCTCGAGCACGCGCGCGCGCAGGCGCTCGCAACGGTCACGCGCGCGCGCGCCTGGGTCGGCCGCTTTCAGGCCCTGGCGCAGGTCTATCGCAGCGCCCCGCGCGCAACGCGCGATGTCCTCTATACCCACACCCTGGAGCGCGTCTATCGCAAGGCGCGCCACATCGTGGTGTCGGGCGTGCCGACGACGGTATCGATCGCGGGCCCGCGGCGCGCCCCTCCGCTTGCACCGGCCCCGGGCAAGCGGCCCACAAGGCCATGACGGCGCGAAGGGTCAAAAGCCGCTTGGCGTGGGCGCTGGTGGCGCTCGCGCTCGCGGGGGCGTTCTGGGACAGCACCGTGTACGTGGTGAAGCCGCACGAACGCGCGCTCGTGACCCGGTTCGGGCGCATCGTGGGCGGACCCATCGGCCCGGGCCTGCACGTCAAACTGCCGTTGATCGAAGGCGCGCACATCGTCGATACGCGGCTCAAACTGCTGCGCGTCGAGCCGCAGGGCGTGTTGACGAAAACCGGTAAACCTCTCTTGGTGGACGCGTTCGTCGCCTGGCGCGTCCGGCACGTGCGTGCCTATCTCCTGACAACGGGCGGCCACGAGCGGGTGGCCGCCGCGCGGCTGCGCGAGATCGTCGCGAGTGTCCTGCGCGCAAGCCTCGGCGCGCACAGCCTCCATCACATCGTCGGCGCCGCAGATGCACGGGCCCGCGCGCGCGTGGCACGCGCGGTCGCGGGCTACGGGCTCGCGGTGGCGGACCTGCGGGTGCAGCGCATCGCCTTCACGGGCCGCTTGCGGGATGCGGTGGCGAAACGCATGGCGGCCGATGCCTTGCGGCGCGCGGCGCGCCTGAAGTCCCGCGGCATGGCGAGGGCCGCGCGCCTACGGGCTGAGGCCAGGCGCCGGCAGGCCGCGATCGCCGCGCGCGCTTATCGCGCGGCGCAGGGCGTGCGCGCGCAGGCGGCGACGAAAGCGGCGCGCCTGTACGCGGTCGCCGACCGCTCCTATCCGCATTTCTTTCCGTTCTATATGGGCCTCAAGGCTTACGCTCGCAGTTTCGCCAATCGCCGCACGACCCTGATTCTCGGGCCGGGAAGCGGCTTTCTGCGCCTGTTCGGGAAGCCGCCGGCACCGTGAGGATCTCAAGGGGGGCTTGATGAAACGCGATCGTTGGCTCTTGCCGGAAGGCATGGAGGAAATCCTGCCGCCGGCGGCCCGCCATGCCGAAAAGGTGCGGCGGGAGCTCGTCGACCTGCTCGATCACTGGGGCTACGAACTGGTCATGCCGCCCCTGATCGAATACCTGGAGTCGCTGTTGACGGGCGTCGGCTCGGAACTGGACCTCGACACCTTCAAGTTGACGGACCAAGTGACGGGCCGGCTCATGGGCGTGCGCGCCGACATGACGCCGCAGGCCGCGCGCATCGACGCCCACTACCTGCGGCGCGAGACGCCGGTGCGCCTGTGTTATGTCGGGCCCGTCGCCCGCACCCGCCCCGACGAGTTCGGCACCGCGCGCGAGCCCTTGCAGATCGGCGCCGAGCTCTTCGGCGCGCCCGGCGTGCGCGCCGACAGCGAGGTCTTGCGGCTCATGCTGGCCCTCTTGGCGCGCGCGGGTTTTGGTGCGGTGCACGTCGAAATGGGGCATGTGGGTATCTATCGCGGGCTTGCGCGCGCGGCGCACCTGACGCCGGAGGCCGAGCAGGAGTTGTTCGCGGCGCTTGCACGCCGCTCGGCACCCGATGTCACGGCCCTGCTCGCGTCGTGGTCGCTCCCGGAGGGCATCCGGGACGCCATGCAGGCGCTCATCCGCCTGCATGGGAGCTTTTCCGAGTTCGAGGCCGCGGAGCGCGCGCTCGCCGGGGCGCCGGAGTCGGTGCGCGCGGCCCTGGCCGAGATGAAGGCGGTCTGGCAGGCGGTGAGGGGGCTCTGCGCGGAGGTCGAATGGCATTTCGACCTCGCCGAACTGAACGGCTACGGGTATTATACGGGGGTGGTGTTCGCGGCCTTCGTGGGCCACTTCGGTCGCGCCATCGCTCAAGGCGGCCGCTATGACGAGATCGGCGGCGCCTTCGGTCGTGCTCGCCCGGCGGTCGGATTCGGTGCCGACCTGCGTCTGCTCCTGAAACTGTCAGACCAACCCGCGAAGGGCGGAGGCGGGGTTTTTGCGCCCTACCGGGAGAACGACCCGGCCTTGCGTCAGGCCATATCCGCCTTGCGGGACCAGGGGGAACGCGTCATCGAGGCCTTGAGCGACACCCCGGACGAAGCCCGCGAAATGGGCTGTGACCGGGAACTCAGACAACAGAACGGCCGTTGGACGGTCGTAGCGAGACAGTAAGGGGATTATGGCGAAAAACATCGTAGTGATCGGGACCCAGTGGGGCGATGAAGGCAAGGGCAAGATCGTCGATCTGCTGACCGATCGGGCGCGGGGGGTGGTCCGTTTTCAGGGGGGGCACAACGCCGGCCACACGCTCGTCATTCGCGGGCAAAAGACGGTCTTGCACCTGATCCCTTCGGGGATCTTGCGTCCGGACGTGAAATGCTACATCGGCAACGGCGTGGTGCTGGCGGTCGGCCCGTTGTTCGATGAGATCGAGGCCCTGGAGAAAGCCGGCGTGCCGGTCATGGACCGGCTGCGCATCAGCGCCGCCTGCCCCCTGATCCTGCCGCACCACATCGCGCTCGACCTCGCGCGCGAAAAGGCCCGCGGGGCCGCGGCCATCGGCATCACCGGCCGCGGCATCGGCCCGGCCTACGAGGACAAGGTCTCGCGGCGCGGTTTGCGGCTCGGGGATCTCTTCGATGAAGAGGCGTTCGCGGCCCAACTCAAGGACGTGATGGCCTACCACAATTTTACGCTCGAGCGGTTTTTCGGGGCGCCGGCCGTGAGCTACGACGAGACGCTCGCGGAAATCTTCGGTTATCGCGAGCGCCTCGCGCGCCTGTGTTGCGATGTCCCCGAGGCCCTCGATGCCCACGTGCAGCGCGGCGAGCCGCTCTTGTTCGAGGGCGCGCAAGGCACCTTCCTCGACATCGATCACGGGACCTATCCCTTTGTCACGTCGTCGAACACGAGCGCGGGGGCTGCCGCGAGCGGAACCGGCGTCGGGCCCGGGCAGCTGCATTACATTCTCGGCATCACCAAGGCCTATGCCACCCGCGTCGGGGCCGGTCCGTT
>DAHWKH010000097.1 GCA_027343725.1 Acidiferrobacteraceae bacterium | reverse complement strand
CGGCCCAGGAGGCCTTGCGCGCGGCCTGGGTCGAGGCGGGTCGCGCTTGTGATGTCCAGCCCGTGAGCCGCGGGCGGCAGCCGACCGAGGCGTGGCTGTTCGCGACCCGGCTCGATGAGTGGCGCGCGGCCCTTGTCTGGGCGCGCACGCGCTTGCGCGCCCATCCCGAGGGCCGTTACGCGCTCGTGGTGCCGGACCTTGCACGCGCCCGCGGCACCCTGAACCGTCTCGCGGCCGAGGTGTTCGCACCCCTTCCCCCGGACACGCCCCCCTACGATGGCTCGCTCGGACCGAGCCTGGCCGAGGCCCCGGTCGTGGCCGCCGCCCTTGCGGTCTGGCGTCTTGCGGTCACGGGGCTGCCCTCGCCGGATGCCGCGCGTTTTCTGCAATCGCCGTTTGTGGGGCAGGGCGGCGAGGAGGAGCCCAGGCGTTGTGTCTGTGCGCTCGAGGTGTTGGCGAGCCATCGCATGTGGCGGCCGGCGGGGCTTGCGCGGCTTGCGCGCACCCACAATGCCCCGGGGCTTGCGCGTCTCATCGTGCGCATCGGGCGGCTGCGCGCGCGGCGCCTTGAGCGCGCGAACGCAAGCGCCTGGGTGATGCGTTTCCTGGCCCTGGCGCGCGCCGCCGGCTGGCCCGGGGAGGCGCGCACGAGCGGGGAGTACGAAGCGGTGGCGGCCTTGAACGAGGTCCTCGAGTCGCTGGCGGCACTCGATGTGCTCGCCGCCCCGATGTCGGCGGATGCGGCCTTAGGACTCATCCGTGAGGGCGTGGAGGAGCGCGTGTTCCAGGCCGGGGAGGGGCAGGGGGCGCTCAAGGTGCTCGGGCCGCTCGAGGCCGTGGGGCTTGCGTTCGATGGGCTCTGGGTCGTGAATCTGAATGACGCGGTCTGGCCCATGGCCGCGCCGCCGCATCCGCTTTTGCCCGAGGCGTTTCAGCGTGCCCACGGCTTGCCGCACGCCGACCGGGACGCGGACCTACGTTATGCCGAGGCCTTGACCGGCGGATTTTTGGGGAGCGCCCCCGAGGTGATCCTGAGTGTCGGGCTTTACGAGGGGGACGAGGCGCTGCGACCAAGCCCGCTGCTCGCCCGGTTCGCGCCAAGCCACGCGCCGGCACCGGTCTTTGCAAGCCGGGCCGAGACGCTCATGGCGCAGCGCCTGCCGTGCGAGGCGCTCGCCTCGGACGTAGCCCCGCTGACCACGCCTCGTTTGTACGGCATGGGGCTTTTGGCCGCACAAGCCCAGTGTCCGTTCCAGGCGTTTGCAGCCTATCGCCTGGCCGCCACTCCGTTGCGCCCGCCGCCTTACGGGGTCTCGCCCGCGGTGCGCGGGACGATCGTGCATCGCGTGCTCGAGCGGGTGTTTTGCGAGATCCCGGATCAGGCCGCCCTCCTGTCCTTGAGCGAAGAGGCCTGCTCGCTCCTGGTCGAGCACGCGGTGGCGGCAGCGTTGGCGCGCGCCTCGGAGGCCTACCGCGACTGGCCGCAGGCCTACCACGTCCTCGAGGCGCGCCGCTACCGGGATCTCGTGCTCGCCTTCCTCAGGCGCGACAAGACGCGCGGGACCTTTCGGGTTCGGGCGCTGGAGCGGGAGGTGTCGTTGACCTACGGACCGATCACGCTGCGCGGGCGCATCGACCGCATCGATGAGGTCGACGGGCGGCTTGTGATCATCGATTACAAGACCGGGCGGACGGTGACGCCGCCGGATCTGACGGGCGAGCGCCCCTTTTATCCGCAACTCATCGCCTATGCCACCGCCGTCGGCGCCGAGGTCGCGGGGGTCGCCTACGCCCAGATCCGCGCGAGCGGGCCGCGTTACCGATCCTGGGCGGCGTCCGACGCCCTGGGCTTGGCCGCGAAGGTGGTCCCCGACTGGGAGCGTTTGAGCGCGCTGTGGCCCGCGCGCTTCGCGGCCCTCGTCACGGAGTTTTGCGCCGGGCATGCCGTGCCCGACCCGAGGCCCCATCCGCGCGTGTGCGAGCCGTGCGCGCGCTGGGCCCTCTGTCGCCTCGACGAGGAGAGGCCATGAGCGACGAGGCCGCGCGCCGCGAGGCCATCGACCCGAGCCGCTCCTTTCTCGTGCAGGCCCCGGCCGGGTCCGGCAAGACGACGCTCCTGGTCCAGCGGTATCTCGCCTTGCTCGCGCAGGCTTCGGTGCCCGAGGAGATCGTGGCGCTCACCTTCACGCGCAAGGCCGCCGAGGAGATGCGCGTTCGCGTGCTCGCGGCCGTGAGTGGCGCATCGGAACCGGGCGCGGGGGACAGCCCCACGCACGCGCTCGCGTGCAAGGCGGCGCAACGCGCAACGGAACGTGGCTGGCGCTTGGACGAGCATCCGGAACGGCTGCGGATCATGACGTTCGATGCGCTCTGCGCGCAGCTCGTGAACGAAAATCCGGTCGCGACCGCAAGCGGCGGCGGCTTGCAGGTCACGGAGACGGGCGCCCCCCTCTATGAGAAGGCGGCCCTGGCGGTGCTCGCCGCCTGGGAGGACGACCCGGAGCTCGCGCAGGCCTTGGCGATCCTGATGCCGGTTCTCGGCAACAACGTCGACCGCTTCGTGACGCTCGTGGTCGATCTCCTGGCACGCCGCGAGCAGTGGCTTGCGCTCCTCGTCGCCCGCAGCGCCGATACGCCGGCGCGCGTGCGCGCGGGGCTCGAGGCGGCGTTGGCGGCCGAGGCCTTCGCGCTCATGCGCCGCGCGCGCGCGGCCTGTCCCGATGCGGTCCTGGCCCGGGCCTGCGCCTACGCGGAGGCCTGCACTGGGGACGACTGGCCGCTCGCGTCGTTGCACGCGGAGGACGCAGGCGGGCTTGCGCGCTGGCAAGAACTCGTAGCGCTTTTGCTCACGAAGGAGGGGGCGGTCCGCAAGCGCTTTGTGAAATGGCTGGAGGGCCTGGGAGAGGCGGAGGCCTTTGATGAGGGCCTCGCGGCGTACCCGGCGTTCGTGCAGGCGCTTTGCGATCTGCGGAACTGGGCGCTGAGCTATCACGATGCGCAATGGGAACGGCTCGCGGCGCTCGTGCGCATCCTGCCGTTCGCCGCCGCGAAGCTCCTGACGGTGTTCGAGGCCGAGGGCGTATGGGACTTCACCGAGGTGGCGCTGCGGGCCTTGCAGGCCTTGGGCAGCGAGGAGGCGCCGAGCGACACCGCCTTGCGGCTCGATCGCGTCGTGCACCACCTCCTGGTCGATGAATTCCAGGACACCTCGCTTTTGCAGTATCGCCTGCTCGTGCTGTTGACCGCCGGCTGGGTCCCGGGCGAGGCGCGCAGCGTATTCGTGGTGGGCGACCCGATGCAGTCGATCTATGCCTTCCGCAAGGCCGAGGTGGGGCTCTTTTTTCGGCTCGGCCAGGAGGGGCTCGGGGACTGGCCGCTTCACACCCTGACGCTCACGCGCAATTTCCGCTCCGGTCCAGCGCTCGTCGCCTGGGTCAATGACGCCTTCGCGCGCGTGCTGCCGGGACACCTTGCGCCCGAGGAGGGGGCCGTGCCGCACGTGCGCGCCGAGGCCGCCCAGGATGCGGGCGGCGCGGTCCATGTCCATCCCTTGGGCGACGTGGACTTGGCGAGTGAAGCGCGTTATGTCGCCGAATGGGTGGCGCGGGAACGGGCACGGGAACCGAGTGCGCGCATCGCCGTTCTGGTGCGCAGCCGCACGCACGCGCACGCCATCGCCCAAGCGTTCACACAAGCGGGCCTTCGGTATTCCGGGGTGAATCTCTATCAGCTCGCACAACGCCCGCTGATCCGCGACCTCCTGAGTCTGACCGAGGCCTTGGTCTTTCCGGGCGCGCGCTTCAGTCTGCTCGCGTGTCTGCGCGCGCCGTGGGTCGGGCTCACGCTTACGGATATCGCGCTCTTGTGTGAAGGCGAGACGCGAGCGCTCGCCCTCCTCATCGAGGACGAGGCCTGGTGCGCGCGCTTGAGTCCTGACGGCCAGGCGCGTTTGGCGCACTTTCGTTCCGTCTGGCGTGCGGCCCAGGCTACACGCGCACGCGTACCGCTCGGCCGCCGGGTGGAGGAGGCGTGGCTTGCGCTGGGCGGCCCGGCGGCGCTCACGGGCGCCATGGACTGGGGCGAGAGCGAGGCGTTTTTCACGACGCTTGCCGAGTGCGAACACGCGGGCGAGGTGGATCTATGGGCGTTCCGCGAGCGCCTCGAGGCCGCCTATGCGCCCGCCGATCCAACCGCCCAAGATCTCCAGATCCTGACCATTCACAAGGCCAAGGGTCTGGAGTTCGACATCGTGCTCTGCCCGGGGCTTGGGCGTGCCACGAAGCCCGATACGAAGCCCCTGCTCCTTGCGCTCGAGACCGTCGCGAGCCCGCGGCAGGACTTTCTGTTGGCGCCGCTTGCAGCCGAAGACGAGGGGCACGATGCCTTGTACGAGCAACTGTGGGCGCTGAAGGCCCGCAAGCGCTCCCACGAGACCGCGCGCCTCCTCTATGTCGCCTGCACGCGCGCGCGCTCGACCTTGCATTTGATCGGTCACTGTCGCCTGAATGAACAAGGTCTTCCCCAACCCGCGGGTCTTTTGAAGACCCTATGGCCGGTGGTGGCGGAGGCCTTCGCGGAGGACGTGAAAGCGGCGAGCGAGGGCGCGACGACTGCGCCTTCGGGGCCGCGACGGCTGGCGCGCGCAGCCCTCGCGCAGGCGACGGGGGGTTCGGTGACGCTTTCCGCCCAAGCGCCCGGTCTCGTGCCCGGCGATGTCGTGTTCGACTGGGCCGGGGTCGGCATCCGGATCGTCGGGGAGGTCGTGCACGCGCTGTTGGCGGAACTCGCGGATCGTCCGCTGCCGCGGCCGGCCGAGGCCTTGCCCGCGGAGTGGGACGCGCGCCTTGTCCACCTCCTGCGCGCCCAGGCCTTGCCGGAGGCCGAGCGCGAGGCGCCCGCCGCGCGCGTCCG
>DAHWKH010000096.1 GCA_027343725.1 Acidiferrobacteraceae bacterium | reverse complement strand
CGAGCGCGCGGCGCACGGCCTCGAGGCGCGTGCGGATCCGGGATACGCGCCGGGCTTGCGTCAGCGGGAGCGCCCGGAGCGCGTGCCGGGCGGCGCGGATCCGGTCGGCGAGCAGCGAGCGATTGCGCGCGAGCCGCTGCCACTGGGCCTTGGCGTGCAAGACCGCCAGGCGTTGTTGCTCGAGCACCGGGTCCGAAACCAGGCCGCGGGCCCGGACGCTCAGAAAATCCCGAAGGACGCGTTGCGTATCCTGGATGTCCTGGCGCTGAATGCCCAGTGCCCGGCCGGCCTCGGCGTACTGCGCGCGCAGATCCTGCAGGCGATCGGCGAGCGTCTTGCGCCTGAGCGTAGCCAAAGCGCTCGCGCGCCGCAGGTCGTGGCGTAAGGTCCGGCGCTGGGCTTTCAAGGAGCGGACGATATCGCTAGCGATCGAGCCGAGGGACGTGTTGAACGGCCGGTTCGAGACCGTGAACAGCGGTTGGCGGGCTTGCACGCGCTGGCCGCGGTGAACGAGCAGCTGTGTCACGGTCCCGGTGAGGGGTGCGGGCACGGACAGAAGCCCCGCGCGCGGCACCAAGGTTCCCTGCGCTTTGAGATGGTTGGTATAGCGGCCGAACACCAGAAAGGCCGCGAGGGTCGCTGCGACACAGGCCGCCGACCACGCGAAAAAGTGATGGCTCATCGGGGCGCGTATGCCGATCGCGCCAATCCACGGCGCATCGGAGCGGGCCCGCGCGATCGGGCGATAAAGGGGAGGGGTATCCGGTCCCGGTGTCATCCAAAGGGCTGTACTGAGGATTGGGGGAGAGGGCCGCGGCTATCGGCGGTGCTCGGGGTGTCCTGCAAGGCGCGAATGCTGACAACCCGTCGCGATCGGCAACGCATACAGACGCCGCGCTTTCTCGCATGGGCCATCAAAGAAGCAAGCTGCCGCTCTGCGGCAGCTTGCCTTGCCTTCCGTCCGCGTCCGTGCGGACGGCCTGCTCGGCTACGCGCCGATCAGATCTTCCCTAACACCCCGCCCGCCACAAGGCCGACGGCTCCGACGGCGCCGCCCACCAGGGACATGGTGGGGCGCACGATCCCGGATGTCTTCACCCCGACGCCGGCAACCGGCAAACCGAGGGCGTCGACGCTGACACCGACGGCCGCGCCGCCGGCGACCTGGGTGGTTTCTTCCGCGGTCAGTTCTCTGATGGAATGTGTGTCCATGATTGCTCCTTAAATGAATGAAACTTCCCTTTACCTATGGACTGAGAATTTCCGTGTAGACGAGGTACTACGGTCTACGCGGTTTTTGTAACACCGCGCGGAAGAGGCTGTCAATTGCGCAGGGCGCCGGAAGGAGTGGGCGGTCCGATACGCCAGACTTGCGGTCGAAGTGCGCTGCCGGCGTCCGTTGCCATGTGGGATCGTTGGGGCGCGCGAGCCCGATGGCGAGAAGCACGAGTGCGCCTTCGGGATGGAACGCGCTCCGCGCGCAGCCTAAGACGCGCGGGCCGATTTCGCGCAAGGCGCATCGTATATGTACCATACACGAAACATGGAAACATGGCGCGATCGGCAAGGGGAGCGCGGGATCCCGAATCCGCGGTCCAGGCGTCACGGCTTTAAGATATCAGCAGGGCGGTGAGGCGGTTACCGCGAAGCCCGGCTGCGCGATCGCGCGGAAGGCCCGCCGGGACGCGGCCGCACGGTGCCGTGATGCGCAAACGGATACGGAATCGAGCCGCGCGGCCTTTAGCCCGCGCAGCAGGAGAGGGCCGTCACGTCCTTTGTGAAAGTCTGGGCGCAGAGCTTCAGGCCCTCGACCATCGTCAGGTAAGGAAACAGTTGATCGGCGAGATCCGTGACGGTCATGGCGTTGCGGATCGCGAGCGCCGCGGTTTGGATGACCTCGCCGCCCTCGGCCGCGAGCACCTGGGCCCCGACGATGCGACCGGAAGGGCTTTCGGCGACAAGCCGGATGAAACCGCGCTCATCGAAATTGACTTGCGCGCGCGGGACGTGCGCGAGCGCGAGCGTACGGACCTCGGTCGTCAGGCCCTGGGCACGCGCGGCCGTCTCGGTGAGGCCGACCGTTGCGACTTGGGGATCGGTGAAGATCACGGTCGGCATTACACGAAGATCGAGGGTACTGTCGCCACCGGTCATGTTGATCCCGGCGCGCGTGCCGGATGCGGCCGCGACGTACACAAACGGGGGCAAGGTGCCACAGTCGCCGGCGGCGTAGATCCCGGAGGCGCTCGTGCGCAAGTGGGTGTCGACCGTGATCGCGCCGTGCGCATCGGTGCGGACCCCGGCCTTGGCAAGATCCAGATGATCGGTGTTCGGCTTACGTCCCGTGGCGACGAGCAGGCGATCGCCCGAAACGAGGCCCAGGGGTGTGTCCAGGGTGAAGGTGTCCTTCTGGTAGCGGACAGCACTCGCCGGACAGGCGGTCAGGACCCGGATCCCCTCCTGCTCGAAGACCGCCTGGAGACCCGCACCGAGATCCGCGTCCATGCGCGACAACACCCGACCGCGGGCCAGGATCGTGACCTGCGATCCCAGGCGGCGGAAGGCCTGCGCGAGTTCGAGCGCGACCACCGAGGCGCCGAGGACGAGCAGGTGTTCGGGGGCTTGCGGCGCGACCAGGGCCTCGGTCGAGGTCCAAAACGGTGTGCCGGCGAGTCCCGGAAGGGCAGGGATCGCGGGGGATGCACCGGTCGCAATGAGAAAACGATCGGCCTCGAGGGACTCCTCGCGGCCCGCGCGATCGACGAGCGCGAGTGCGCGCGGGCTGAGGAAGCGGGCTGCCGCCGGTTTCAGGGTGATGCGCGGGTTTCGGTCCAGGATGTCCTGATATTTGGCTTGTCTCAGGGCATCGACGCGCGCTTGCTGCTGGCGGATCAGACGCTCCCAATCGATCACCCCGCCGGGGGCCGCGATGCCTTGGATGCGCGGTGCGGCCTCATCATGCGCCGCTTGCGCCGCCCGTATGAGGATTTTGGAAGGCACGCACCCGGTGTTGACGCAGGTGCCGCCGATCACGGGGCCGGCCTCGATCATCGTGACCCGTGCGCCGCGCTCGCTTGCGCTGATGGCGCAGGCAAAGGCCGCCGCGCCGCTCCCGATAATCGCCACGTGGAGGTCGCCACCGCCGTTTGCCGCGACGTGCCTCGCCCCCGATTCGGGCAGGCGTGCGCCATAGCCCGCATCGCGAATGGCCGCGACGACCTCAGGGAGGGTCGTCGGCCCCAACGCCTCGATGAGGACGTGGGCCTTCGGGTAGGAGACGCGCGCCTGGACCCCGGGTAAGGCCGCGAGCGTGTGCTCGAGGGTCGTGGCGCACTGATCGCAGGTCATACCGGTCACGGGTATCACCCGGGGGTTCGCGCTCATGGGCGGGCTCCTTACGCTATGGTGTGAGCTTAAGGCCCGTACCACGGTACGGAGTCAAGGGGTGAGGCGTTTGGCGCGCACCGATCGACCTGGCCCGTTTCTGCCGACGGAGGGGTCTTGTATCCGGCGTGGCTTGGGATGAGGATCGAGTGTCGTCGCTTGGCGGGAGGAGGCAGGGCGTGAGCGCGGGATTGATCCACAGATCGACCACGTATTCGTGCGATGAGGTCATCGAGCGGCTCAAGGCCGCGACCGCGACGCAACCCATGGGCGTCGTTGCGCACATCAACGGCCAGGCGGCGGCGGCGAGGCGTGGTCTCGACGCCGCATGCGATCAGATCCTGGAGGTCTTTCAGCCGGACTTCGCGGTGCGCGTCTGGGCCGCCTGCAAAGAGGCCGGACTCGATATCCCGATTCGGTTTCATGTGCATGCCGACGGCGGGCGGACGCTTGTGTCCTATCGGCCTCCCTCACGGGTCTTCGCGCCTTACGCGCACCCCGAGCTCGATCGCCTCGGGGCCGAGTTGGATCCGATTTTCGCGGCCATCCTGGAACGCGCGCTGTCCTCTTGAGCCCGCCGGGGGATCGCCGAAATCTCTGTGACTGAGGCGGCGTTTCGCCGCTGACAACGCGCCTGTCCCGGTAATCGCAAGCGCTCGCTCGCAGCCGCCGAGGCAGGGTTGATTTTGGGGAAGGTTATCCTTACAGTACCGGGCCTTCTGCGCTCTTTGCAGACACAGCCCCACGTCCGTGACGTGGGGGCCATGAGTGTCCCCATCGTCTAGAGGCCTAGGACATCGCCCTTTCACGGCGGTAACAGGGGTTCGAATCCCCTTGGGGACGCCACACTTGTAAAGCGAGGATCCAGCAGAGGCCCGACCGTGAGCTCGGCGCTGAAGCGGTACGTCTTGCGGCCATCGCGTACCGTCGGGATGAACTGTACTGGGCCGACCAGGAGTTGTTGTAGCGCCTTCCGCGCCGCGGGCACATCGGTCCCAAGCGCGGCGCGCAGGTCGCCGGCCCGCGCAAGCGCGAGGTTCCGGATCCGCGCCACGTCGAACGCTGCCGGATAGGCCTGGGTCAGCGCCTGGCGTTCGTCCCCGAGCTCCTTGACCTTCGCTTCGCGGCCGGCGATCTCCTGGACGAGGCGCTCCGGTGCGTCCCCCGTGGCGATGGCGGTGACCAGGTGGTCGAGTTCGCGGTGAAGACGCCGTAGCTCAGCGTCGATTTGACCGACCCGGTCCGGCGCGTTGCGCCGCGCGGCAAGCACCAACTCGGCGGCGCGGTCCACCACGTAGCGCACTGCCTCACGGCTCAGCACCCGGCCTGCGATGGCCGCCAGGATCGGTTCGTCCATCCTGTCGATCCATTCCCGGTGATCGTTTTGGCACACGGTTGAGCCGCGATGATGGTGATAGCTGCAAACGTAGAGGCCTCGCTGGCGACGATGGCCCGCGGACCCGCAGGTGCTGCTGATCACGACCATCGAACCGCCGCAGCACTCGCAGCGCGCGAGTCCCGAGAACAAGTAACGCGACGCGCGGACGGGGCGGCCATGGAGCGCACCGCCGGTGGCCGAAAGGTACTCGTTGCGCTGATGCCGCATCCTGGCTTGGGTGGCGTTCCAGAGTTCGTCACCGATGATACGCAGATGGGGCGTGGGGACCAAGTGGTACTGGTGTTGCCGCTCGCGCTTTTTCGTGCCGCCTCGATACACTTTGCGATATTCACCGTACGGGCTGAACCCGAGGTAGCGCTCGTTGCGCAGCATCGCGTAGATCGAGCTCGGCGCCCAGGAGCCGGATCCCCGCGAGGGCGGTGGGGGTGTGCGGCCCGAGAAGTAGCGCTGCGCCAAGGCGCGGTACGAAGGATCGCCGTTCAGCGCCTTGGCGATGGATTTGCAGCCGTGTCCGTCGGCAAACGCGCGGAACAGTGAACGCAGGGTCTCCGCCTCGGCGGGATCGATTTCATGTTCCGTGTGCGTGCGCCCGACGGGCGCGGGCTCGCCGGGCGTCGCGGCGATCCGCTGTCCGTCTTGACTTACCCAGACGTTACGCAGGCCATAGACTCGGCCACCGGCCACCTGACCGCGCAAGGCCTTGCGCTCGAGCGCATCCCGCGCGCGCTGTGAAGCCTTCTGCCGCTCGACCTCCGAGGCGTACGATTTGAGCGTCGCCATGATCTTCTGCTCGGGGGTATCGAGTTTTTCTTCCTCGTTGGTCAGGTAGTAGAAAATGCGGGCCCCGGCCTCGATGATTTCGCCCAGGTAAAAGGCGTTGCGCAGCATGTCCCGCCCCAGGCGCGAGGGTTCGGACATCACGAGCACGTCAACATCCTTGAGGCACGTGAGGAGTCGGGTGAAGCCCGGACGGTTCTGGTACTCGGCCCCCGAGATGCCGTCGTCCATGAAAATGCGGTCGTCGTTTACCGTCCAGCCCTTCGATTCGGCGAACGTCTTGGCATGTTCCACTTGACGTGTGACCGACTTGTTGTCGGGGTTCTTGTCATTATCGTCGGTAGACTTTCGGGCGTAGATTGCGACTCTCATGGTTTTCGTTCTGTTCCTTTTCGGCCTCCAGGATGGCGCGTGCGATGATTTCCGCGAACGCATCGAGAAACGGTTGGACGGCCTCGCCTAACCGCAGCCCATTGTGCGGGGGATTCGGGGGTTTGACAATGCGGGAAGCCATCGCTTGTGGTCTCTGCGAACGCCCACGGGCCAAGACCCTACCGGAGGAGTGAGAAATAGCGCGGCTTGCATTGGCGTTGCGCGCATCGGTGCTAGGCATAGTGTCGGGATCTATCGCGCCAGTTCGGCCTTCTCCAGGCCGTACCCCGCCTCACGGCCGGTCACCTGAAATCAGTGAGTGGGGAAATGAGCCGCAGATTTTCTGTGACCGTCACCGCCCCTTGGCGGGGCGGAGGGATGCAACAAGTGGCAGCGCGGCGCATCGGGGTCTCGGGGCATGCCCTGAGCAAGGGGGGCTTGGACGACGGGCGCGGAGCGCCCGTGGGCCCACGCCCCTTACCTTGTACCCCAACCTTCGCATCCGCGGTTTCTCTTGGTCTCAATTTGTTTCGCCCTGTCCGGCATCGGACGATTCCGTCCCGCACCGTGGGGCAACGTGGGCGGGGGTCCGGCGTCGTTTCGGACCGTTGCACGCCGGTGCGCCCCGTGCGCGGGGATGTGACCCGGTTCCGGATGAACCGCCGGCGGCGGCCTACCTTCCCAAATTTCCACCGCGACCGATTGGGCCCATGCAGCGGACAAGGGAGAGGCATATGGGGTCCCAGAAAACCTTCACCGACACCGAGGTGTCGGACATCCTGGTGCGGATCGAGCACGTCGCCGCCCACGGTGGGGTGGACGCCGTGCTGACGCTCCCCAATACCGTGCGCAAGCTGATTCCGGCCTTGGCGAAGGCCGCACGATCGGGGGCGGAACGGGGTACCCTGGCGGCGTTGCTGATGGACTGCGGATTCTCCAGGGCCACGGCCTACCGGGCCGTGCGGCTGGCGTTCGCCAAAGCCGGACTCACCGATGGGGGGCGATTTCAAGTAAAGGTGATCCAGAATAACGTGCGGGGCGGGCTTAATCGGCATGATGGGTTACCGGCAAAGGCCCTGGGCCGTTGCATGGTCGAGGGAATGAACAACAAACCAAAATCACCATTGAGAAAAGCCTACAGCTTCAGGACATTCCAAGTAACAGAAATCTCGTTTTATCATCCCTTGGGAAACTACCTAGGCCAAAACTCACCCACTCTTTTTACTGACAAACTAAATATGTAAGGCTTACTTGCCACGGGCATCAGCTTGCAGTTCACTAATCCTAGTAAACAGGGGGCGAGGATGGACCGCACCGAGCGTTTTTACAAGATTAAGAATCTACTACACGGCGTGAGCGCGGTTCCGACCGCAACTTTGCTGCAGGAACTAGAGGTTTCGCGCGCCACCTTGCACCGCGACCTCGAATACCTGCGCGACCGGATGGACACACCCATCGTCTACGATCAGGTCAGGCATGGTTACCGCCTCGACGGTCCCGCGCCCGGTGAGGCACGCCATGAGTTGCCGGGATTGTGGTTCAGCAGCCGCGAAGCCCATGCCCTCCTTACTTTTCATCACTTTCTCGAAAACCTCGAACCCGGTCTGCTCACCGCGCATATCGAACCGCTCAAGGAACGGATCCAGGCATTGCTCGAAAGCAAGGACCGGACGCTCAAGGAAATAAACCGCCGCATTCGTATTCTCCCGCAGGCCGCGCGCCACACCGAACCGGCTTATTTCCAACTGGCGGCGCACGCGCTGCTGGCGCGTAGTCGGCTGAGCTTCCATTACCACGGCCGCGCCCGCGGCGATATCACCGAGCGGACGGTTTCGCCGCAGCGACTGGTGCATTACCGAGATAATTGGTATCTCGACGCCTGGGACCACGGTAAGCGAGCGCTGCGCACCTTTGCCGTCGAACGCATCCGCGAACCGCGCCTGCGCGATGAACGCGCCAAGGACATTTCCGAGGAACGCTTGGATCGTTACTTCACCGAGAGCTATGGTATTTTCTCAGGACGCCCCAAGCGAAAGGCTGTCTTGCGCTTCTCGCTTGAGCGCGCCCGATGGGTGGCCGATGAAACCTGGCACCCGCAGCAGCAAGGCCGCATCGAAAACGGCCGCTACCTCCTCGAAATCCCCTATTCCGACGACCGCGAACTCGTCCTCGACATCCTGAAACACGGTCCCGATGTCGAGGTCCTGCGCCCGAAATCCTTGCGCCAGAAAGTGTTGAATCAGCTTCTTCGCGCGGCGTCGCAGTATCAGCGATGACGGGTGGAGTCTCATCGGGTGAGACAACATATGGGGTACAGTGTAGAAGAGAAGATAGATCAGCCGTCCATAGAAACATCTCGCGCATCGAAGAAACTGGCAGAAAGAAACTTGATGAACCACCACAACGAACATTTGTTTCGCTACTGGGGCAAAGCCGACCCGGCTTACCCCAGCGAACCGAAGTGATAAGCGCTCGTGTACCACAGCTTGGATTATAGCGTCGGTAGATAGTCAACGAAGGGTATTAATAGGTGTGATGGACAACGCATTGGCAAATCTTTGGGCGAAGACGAGCAAAAACGGTGGCTCGGAATGGCATCCCCTCAT
>DAHWKH010000085.1 GCA_027343725.1 Acidiferrobacteraceae bacterium | reverse complement strand
CCGCAGCACGCGCGCGATCTCGCTTTCGGGGGCCGCGGCCAGCCATTGCGCGGCCGTCATCCCGGATTGCGGATCCATGCGCATGTCGAGAGGACCCGTCCGGCGGAAGCTGAACCCGCGCCGGGGGTCGTCGATCTGGGGCGACGACACCCCGAGATCGAACAGTATGCCATCGAAGCGTCCTTGCCAGCCCGTGTTCTCTTGGTAGCGTTCCATCATGGAAAACCGCCCCTTCGCTATCGTTACCCGCGGGTCCCGCCCGAAACTCCGCGTCGCCGCCTCGATCGCCTGCTCATCCCGATCCATGAGCAGGAGTCGCCCCGTGGGCGCAAGGCGCGCCAAAATTTCCGCGCTGTGCCCCCCGCGCCCGAACGTCGCATCCAGATACCAGCCCTGCGGCCTGACGGCCAAGGCGTCGAGCACCTCGGCCAGGAGAACCGGCTCATGCCCGGCGGTCACAGCGATAGCGACTGCAACTCGGCCGGCAAGTCCCCGTCTTCCCCATCCGCCAGCCACTCGGCCCGGCGCGCATTCCAAGTGGCCGCATCCCACAGCTCAAACTTGTTCCCTTGTCCGATCAACACGATATCCTTATCCAAAGCGGCAAACTCCCGAAGCGGCGCCGGCAGCAGGATGCGGCCGGCGCCGTCCATGTCGCACTCGGTCGCGTGTCCGATCAAGAGGCGCTGCAAACGCCGGGTCTGGGCCCGAAAACTCGGCAGCCGCACGAGCTTTTCCTCGATGACCTCCCATTCCGGCAGGGGATAGAGCAGCAGGCAGTGGTCCCGATCGACGGTCATCACCAGACGCCCCGCGCACAACGCCCGCAACTCGTCCCGATAACGGGTCGGGATCGCCATGCGCCCCTTACCATCGAGACTGATGCCGTTGACGCCGCGGAACATGGCCCTATCCTCCCCAGGATCCCACAAATACCCACTTTTACCCACTTGGTGACACTATAGAGACGCCCGAAAAGCGAAGTCAAGCACACGCACCAAAAAGGGGACGAATGGGAGGCATTCCCGGGGGAGAGAGTGGGAGTCGGCCGATAAGCCGGGTTCTGTCGTGGACAGTCATTCCTCTGGGACGCCTGTCGCCAAGCGCCTCAAGCGACCTACCCGGGGACAACGCGGGCCGCGTCACAGTCCCCCTATTCGGTCTTGCTCCAGGTGGGGTTTGCCCTGCCACCGATGTTGCCACCGGCGCGGTGCGCTCTTACCGCACCATTTCACCCTTACCCGTTTCCGGGCGGTATCTTTTCTGTGGCACTTTCCGTAGGCTCGCGCCTCCCAGGCGTTACCTGGCACCTTGCCCTATGGAGCCCGGACTTTCCTCTGCCCTTTCTTCAAGGTCAGCGACTGTCTGGCCGACTCCCGGGGCGAGTATACGCGTGTTCGCGCCTCAGGAAGCGGCCAAAGCGGCCTTTTTGTCGGCAAGACGTGCCTCGAGGGCGACATACGAGGACTCGAACGCCGCGAGGCCTTGCGCCAGCAGGGTATCGAGCAGGGCGGGGAGCTCGAGCCCCTCGCGCCGGATGCCGTCCAGGACCGCTCGTGCCTTGGGCAGTTCCGCCTCGAGCAGGGCCTGCGGGCGGCGATGGGCCTGGATCGCCTCCAGGGTCTGCGGGGGGACGGTATTGATGGTGTCGGGCGCGATCAGCCGGTCGATATACCAAGTTGCCGGGCGTTCCGGATCCTTGCTGCTGGTGCTCGCCCACAACGGCCACTGCACGCGCGCGCCACGGGCGCGCAGGCGCGCGAAGTCCGGACCGCGGAACAGATCCTTGTAGCGTTGATAGATGCGCTGGGCGTTGGCGAGTCCAGTCCGGCCGAGGAGCGCCGCCAGGCGTTTGGCCTCGGCCGCGGGTGCGCTGTTGAGTTTTTCGCGCAGCAGGCCGTCGACCAGGGTATCGACACGGCTGACGAATACGCTCGCGACCGAAGCGAGCTTGTCGACCGGCTGGTCCGCGCGCAAGCGCGCCTCCACCGCGTCCCGATAGGCCGCCGCCACGCGCTCGTACACCTCGAGCGCGAAAATCAACGTCACGTTCACATTGATGCCGTCCGCCAGCACCACCCGCATGGCCTCGATGCCGGCATCCGTGGCCGGAATCTTGATCATGACGTTGGGCCGCCCCACCCGCTCCCACAAGAGTCGCGCCTCGGCCACCGTCGCATCGGTGTCCTGGGCCTTGTCCGGGGCCACTTCAATGCTCACATAACCATCGGTCCCGAGACTGCGGTCATAGAGGCCGCGCAGCACATCGGCCGCCAGACGCACATCCGCCGCCATCAGTTCGCGCACCAGTTCCGCCGGGGTGTGCGCCCCCTCCTCGAGGCGGCGAATCTCGGCGTCGTAATGCCCGCCGTCGCGGACGGCCTTCTCGAATATCGTCGGATTGGTGGTCACACCGCGCACGCCGGCCGCCACGAGCCGCTGCAAATCGCCGCTCGTTATGAGGTCGCGGCTGATATTGTCATACCAGATCCGCTGTCCCAAGGCCGCGATGCGCTCGATGCTGTTCACCTGCCCTCCTGATGATCCCGCCGGCCTTCCCCGCCCCCGGTTGGACCGGCCGTCCCTCCGAAGGTTCGGACCCCTGAGGGGCCGCTCACGAAGCCGCGCGTTGGGCGAGCGCGCGCGTCATCAAGACCAGCAAAACGCCCGTCTGTTCGGCATCGGGACTCGGAAGGACCGCGATGCCGTGATCGACCACCATCCGCGCGAACGCGCGATGAACGTCCAGGGCCTTTTGGTGGAAGCGCGTGACGTAGGGGTCGCCTTCGATGATATAGAGGACCTGCCGGTGGGCCTGCGTCAGGTGTTCGATGTTCTCCCACAGCCCCCCGTCCACGACGCTCAAGACGAAATCGGTCGCGGACTTGCGCTCCACCACCAGACCATCGGGCAGGATATAATCCCCGAACGCCAACTCCTCCCTTTCCAGGCGGATGTCTTCGGCCTCCTCGAGCGCCTTCAGAACCCGCCCCCGCTCGCGCTCATCGACGCGTACCACGACCTCGGCCATGCCCGTCCCTCATCCTGCCCGAAAACCCCCTCACACTGCGAGAATCCCCGTCCGGCGTCAAGCCGGGCGAGGTCCGGCGGGCTCCGGAGAGAAACGGGTCGGGGGCGGCTTCGGACAAAAAAAATCCCCCCAACCGGGGGGATTTGCGGGAATGGAACGTCAGCGGGTCCCGGATCGGCCTTCGCGGCGCTTCTTGCTGGCCCCGACGTCCTGCGAGTGGCCCTCTTCTCCGGGCTTCTCCGGGCCATGGACGTCCTTCCAATACTCCTTCTTCAGGAGATAGGCGAGCACCGTCAGGAGCACCATGACCCCGAGGACATATCGGCCGAGTTCCCGGCGTTCGAAGACCGAGGGGTCGCTCGCATAGCGCAGGAAGGCGACGATCTCGGCCACCTCTTTATGGTAGGCCGCGGGCGTCTCCCGTCCGGGTTGCAAAACCTTACCCGTCTTCGTGTAGGTGCCGCCCCAGGGCGCGAGGATGTTCGGCATCGCGACGTTCGGGAAGACGTGGTTGTTCCAGCCCGACGGCCGCTTGGGATCCCAGTAGAACGACGTGAGATAGGTATAGACCCAGCGCGCCCCCATGGCGCGTACGATATGGCTCAGATTCGGGGGCGGCAGGCCGAACCACTTCTTGGCGTCCGCCTGGGTCATGGTCGGGCGCATGCCCTTCAAAATGTTGGCGCCCCCCGGCAACATGATGTCTTTCTTGATCTCGGCCTTCGTCATCCCGAGCGACTCGAGCCGGTCGTAGCGCAGATTGCTGACCGCGTGACAGGCGCTGCAGTGGTCCGCGAAGAGCCGCGCGCCCGCGATCACGGTCGATTTGTTGAAGGTATACGACGGCGTGGCCAGCGGTGTGGCGAAGGCCGGCGCCATCCCCAGGAGTCCCAAGGCGCCCGCGAGCGCGCCCAATCTCGCTTTCCTCATCATGATCTCACCCTTTCCGGAACTGTCCTGGTTGGCTCGAAGGAGCTGATGATCGGTAACAACAGGTAAAAACCGACATAGATGGCAGCACCCAGCCGCTCAATGAAAAAATACTTCGGCAGCGGCGGCTGCTCACCCACCCAGGCCAGGGTGAAGAACGTGATCGCGAGGAGGATGATCATCGCCCTGTAGACCGGCCGATAGCGACTGGAGCGCACCGGATTGCGGTCGAGCCAGGGCAGGAAGAACGGCAGGACGATCGCGAGAATCATGAGTGCGATCCCGAAGTACTTGTTGGGGATCGCGCGCAACATCGCGTAGTAGGGCGCCAGGTACCAAGGCGGTGTCACGTCCGGCAGGGCGACCATGGGATTGGCCCGGAAGAACGTGGTCCGCTCGAGAAACACGCCGTGCATGGTGGGCGCGTAGAAGATGATGGCGGCAAAGAGCGTCAACCACACCCCGACCCCGAAGATGTCCTTCACGGTGTAATACGGGTGGAAGGGGATGCCGTCCAGGGGATGCCCGTCAGGACCTTTGTGATCCTTGATCTCGATCCCGTCCGGATTGTTGGAGCCGACCTGGTGGAGCGCCAGGATGTGCAGCACGATCAAGGCGGCGATGATCAGGAACCAGAGGACCGCGTGCAGCGCGAGGAAGCGCTCGAGCGTGGCCGTGCCGACGCCCGGCCCGCCGCGCGCAAGCGTCGTGAGCCCGGGCCCGATCCAGGGGACCGCGTGGATGATGGAGGTGATGACCTGTCCCGCCCAGTAGGAGAGGTTCCCGAAGGGCAGCACGTAACCGAAGAACGCCTCGCCCATCATCATGATGTAAAGGAGGTAGCCGATGATCCACAGTAACTCCCGCGGCTTGCGGTACGAGCCGTAGAGCAAACCGCGGCCCATGTGCAGATACAGCAGGATAAAGATCAGCGACACCCCGTCCACGTGCATGTAGCGGATGAGCCAGCCCCATTTCGTGTCATACATGATGCCCTGCACGGAATTGAACGCGTCCTGGCTCGTCGGCACGTAGTGCGCCATCAACAGGAACCCCGACACGAGCTGCAACACGATCATGAGCAGCAAAAGCGATCCCGTGTAATACAGGATGTTGAAGTTTTTCGGGGCGAAGTACTCCGTCATGTGCTCCCGCATCATCTCGCGCGCGGGAAAGCGCTCGTTTAACCAATCACCAAACTTACTCATGTGACTCTCCTACCTTTCTGGCCATGGCCTAGCACAAGTGCGCCTTCGGGTACATCTTTGTTATGGTCACCACCTTCCCGTTGGGCGAGAACGTGTACTCCGGCACCGCCATGTTGTGCGGTGCCGGGGAGCCTTTGATCACGCGCCCCGAGAGGTCGTACATCGAGCCATGGCAGGGGCAATGGAATCCGCCGAGCCACCACGGGGTCACGCTGGCCTTCTTCGGGCGGTAATGGGGGATGCAACACAAATGCGTGCAGATGCGCACCATGACGAGCCACTCGGGTTTGCGCGCGCGGTAGCGATTCTTGCAATACGGCGGCTGCTGCGGCACGTTGCAATGCGGGTCCTTCAAAAGCCCTTTCTTCTCCGCTTCCGCGAGCGTCGCCAACATCGCGGGGGTCCGGTTCACGATAATCGCAGGCTTCTTCTGCCAGGGGACCGTCAGCTGCACGCCCGGCTCGATCGGGGCCA
>DAHWKH010000083.1 GCA_027343725.1 Acidiferrobacteraceae bacterium | reverse complement strand
AGGCCCCGGGGATCCCCAGCAGGAGGCCCGCGAGCCGGATGATACGAGCGGCGGAATCTCTCATCGGCGCCTCCGGGTTTTGGGGGTCGGTCGCGCCCGTCACGGCGGCGCCGCGGCGGCTCATGGCCCGGAACGGTAACGCAAAGCGCGCCGCTTGGTACGAGACCAAAGCCCGGGAGGGCGGGCACGGCCGGATCGAGGTCCGATGCCATCGGAGCCGGTCGGGGGCTACAGTGCGTGAGGCCTCAAGGACGGGGAACCATGCCGCGTTTGTCCGTGAAACCGAACGACGTCGCCCTGTCCGTGTTCGCCGGCCTCTCGGCCCGCTTCTGGGCGCTCATCGCGCTCACGGGTGTCGCCGCCGGGATCTCCGCGGGCCTTCTCATGCGGCTTTTGCGCGCCGTGCAACACATCTGCTATCACTACACGAGCGGCAATTTTCAGATTGCGGCCATGCACGTGAGCCCCCTGCGCCGGGTGCTGGTGCTCTTGATCGCCGGATGCGTGGCCGCGCTCGTCGTCTGGGCGTTGAAGAAGCGCCCGGGGGGCGAGGGCTACGAGTTGACCGAGAGCGTGTGGTTTCGCTCCGGGCGCACGCAGGCCACGCCGCTCGCCATCCAGGCGGTCCTGGCCATGACCCTCGTCGGCATGGGGGGATCCCTCGGGCGCGAGCGGTCGCCGAAGCAAATGGCCGCGGCCTTTGCGACACTCCTCATGCACAAGGTCCGCCTCAGTCCGTCGGAGGGGCGACTTTTGCTCGCATGCGCCGCGGGCGCGGGCATGGGGGCGGTGTACAACGTCCCCTTGGGGGGTGCCTTGTTCGCGCTCGAGGTCTTGCTCGGGACCCTCAGCCTCCCCCTGGTGCCACCGGCGGTGGCGGCCTCGGGGCTTGCCACCGCGGTGTCGTGGCTCGTGATCCCGGATCACCCCACATACCACGTCGCGCATTACACCTTGACGCCCGGCGAGATGGTCTGGTCGCTTCTGATCGGTCCGCTTGCCGGCTGCGCCTCGGTGGCCTTCGTGCGCGCGATCGCCTACGCCCATGTCCACAAGCCCCGGCACGGCCCAAAAGTCCTCCTGCCAATCGTGGTGTTCACGGCCCTCGGGGCGCTCGCGATCCCGTTCCCGCAGCTCCTCGGCAACGGGCGCGGCACGACCCAGTTGCTGTTTCTCGGGCAGATCGCGACCCCGATCTTGGTCGCGCTCCTCGTTTTGAAGCCGCTTGCAACCGCCGCCTGCCTGGGCAGCGGGGCGCCCGGGGGGCTCTTTACGCCGAGTATCACCTATGGGGCCTTGTTGGGCGGGCTCCTCGGTCATCTGTGGTCCGGGGTCTGGCCGGGGGCGCCGCCCGGGAGTTACGCGATCATCGGGGCGACCGCGGTGTTGGCCGCGGCGATGCAGGCGCCGCTTGCGGCCCTCGTGCTCATGGTCGAACTGACCCATCATATCCTGGCCCTCATGGTGCCGATGCTGCTTGCGGTCACGGGCGCGACTGTGACCGCGCGGGCGATCGATGCACGCTCGGTCTATTCGGCGCGGGTCACCGCGCTGCGGCGCCTTCCGCCGGTCCCCGTGCATACGCTCGGGCAGGGGGGCGAGGAGATATCCGGGGAGAGGCGTGAGCCCATGTCCGTGGGGGCGCCCTACACCGAGATCCTGGAGCGCATCGCCGCCGGGGGCGCGCGTGAGCCTGTGTACGTGGTCGATGAACAGGGGCTGTTCGCGGGCTGGGTGATGCCGCAGGCCCTTGAGACTCGCGGTCTGATGCCGGTCTTGCAGGTGGGCGCGGTAGGGGACGTCGTGACGCGCGTGCAGCCCTTGCATCCGCGCCTCTCGGCATCCGCAAGCCGTGAGGCGCTTACCCAGTCACCCTGCGGCGAGCTGCCGCTCGTGGCGCCGGATGGCCGGCTGTTGGCGGTCGTGCGCCGGGATCCCGCGTGAGGGGTCGCGGACACTTGCGATCGCCCGCGCGCGCCGTTATCGTAACGGCCACTCCCGATTGTGCAGGATTCCCATGGCGGTGGCTGTGTCTTTGCTGTTGTTGTTGACGATCGCGGCCATCCTGGCGACGTTTCCGACCGTGTGGCTGCGAAAGGTCTTCACGTGGCTCGATGACCCGCAAGAGGCCCAGGAAGCGTCGCGACCGGACCGGCGCGAAGACGCCTAAGGGCCCGCGGCTCACCGCGCCCACAGGCCCACGACCCCGGTTTCGAGATCGAGTGCGAGGATGCGGTTGTTGCCGGTGTCGGCGATGAGCAGCGTACGGGCCCCAAGCACGGCGAGTCCCGCCGGTTCATCGAGCTCGGCGGCGCGCGCTTGTCCCAGGCGCCGACCGGTTCGGCCGGTCCCCATGACTGTCGTCACTTCATGGGTGCCGAGATCGAGCCGTTCGATGCGGTCATTGAAGGTATCCGCGATATAGAGATTGCCGGAGAGGATGGCAAGTCCCTGGTCGTGTTGCAGGAGGGCGTGATCGGCCGGCCCGTTGCGGTGCCCGAAATGAAAGAGGCCGCGACCGATGAGGGTGCGCACGGTGCCCGAGACGATCGCGCGCACGCTGCTCGACTCGGCATCGGCGACGTACAAAACCCCGTGCGCGTACGCCAAGCCCATCGGTTGGGCGAAAAAGGCGCGGGAAAGCGGCCCGTTCCGCAGACCCTCGGCGCCAACGCCCGCCCAGGGACGCGGGGGCCCGTGCGGCAGTCGCATGCGCCAGATCTGGTGATCGCCGGCCATGGCGATATATAACCACGGCCCCGCCCTTTGCAGGGCCCAGGGGGCATTGAGGGGCGGGGCCTCGATGGTCGTCACCTGCCCGGTTGCGAGGTCGATGCACCGGATGGCGTTGTTCATCGTGTCCGCGACGTAGAGGGAGGGGCCGGCGAAGGCAAGTCCCTGCGGGTGATCGAAGCGCGCCTGGCGCGCGGAGCCGTTGCGCAGGCCTGGGCGGCCACTGCCGATGGTGCGCACAAGCCGTCCGTGGTGATCGAAGAGAAGGATGCGATCGGCGCGGGTATCGGCCACCGCGACAAAGCGGCGATCGACCGCGATCTTCTCGGGACCTTGTAGTCCGACGCCCCGGTGTGACGGGGAGCGCCCGGGTGGACGCCCAGGGCGCAGGTCAGAGCGCGCGCGGCGGATCCCGGCGATAAGCGCGCGGGCGATGGCGGCGTGATGTCCCTGTCCGATCCAGGTATGGCGCACATGGCCGCGCGGACCGATGAGAACGAAGGTCGGCCATGCGAAGACGTGGTAGGCGTGCCAGAGGGTGAAGTGGCGATCGATGACCACGGGATGATGGATGGCGTATTGCCGCAGAAACGCGCGCACGTTGGGGCGGTGGCGCGAGGCCGCGAACTTGGGCGAATCGACCCCGATCACGACGAGGTCGCGCGCGAAGCGGTGCTGAATGCGCGCGATGGAGGGCACGGTTTCGATGCAGTTGATGCAACCCGGGGTAAAGAAATCGAGGAGCACGAAGCGCCCCCGCAACGAGGCGCTCGTCAACGGCCGGGTGACGTTGAACCACGGGGCATCGGCCGGGAACGGGATGGCGCGCGCATCACTCCGGTCTCCCCAAAGACCTAAGGCCACCATCAGGAGGCCGAGTCCCACCCGCAGGACCTTGGCCGTGGCTTGTCGGATAGAAGGATTCACAGGACGGGAGGAGCGGGCGCGGCAGCCCGGGATGCCGCGGTTAGGGAAGGGATGAAATCGAAACCTCGGTCGCCGTTCCCGACTCCGGCGGCGGGGGCAGGGCAGGGTTCCGCCTGACCCACACGCTCAAAACGGATCATGGCGCCCATCCAGCGCCGCCCGTTTGCTGAACGAGAATCCGCTGAATGGCCGCGCGCGTCAGGTCGTTGTCGACATCGAGCGTGCCGTCAATGAAAGACACGCGTTGTTCGAGCAACTCCTCGGCGCTGAGGGTTTTTGTGACCGCTCTTTCGAGAGCGTGGATCAGCGCACTCTCGGTCCTGAGTGACGAAAGCGCATCCTTCATGCATGCCTCCGCAGTTGTCCGACCTCCATGACGATACGTCCACGTTTCCGACCATGCGTTCAAGGGTGGCCATCTCGTTTTCAAAACCCATAGCCTCGAGCGGACTAGAGGTGGCGGTTTCCCGGAGAAATTGGCTGAAAGGCACAAACTTCACTAAGGGGCCGACATCGTACGCGGACGCGAGTTCTGTGAGAGTTTTCACCGTCAGTCTCCCGTAATCGGGATCTTCTAACCGAGAGACGGCGTTTTGTCCTTTCCGGAGTCGGTTACCCAAATCCTGCTGAGTCCATCCCCGTTGTTCGCGAAGAGCACGGAGTTGGTAGGCGATGCCGGTTGTCACCTCGGACGCCACGTAAGCATCCCGGTAGGCCTTACGTTTTAGCTGGGTTAAGAGTTTTGCCTTAAGCATCCCAATCATCGGTCGTCCCTCCGGACCGGTTTCGCAATGTATCGACATGGTCTTGCTGAGTCCTGGTTGGGCCCGTAAAGACTGACGTCTCACGTCGAATGCAGTCGAAACCCCCTTATCCAGATTGTCGTACGAATCCTTAAAAGGGCTGCCTCCAGCAGGAGTGATGTCATGCATGATATATCATAATGTTGTGATACGCGATCGCCGCCGGCCATGAGTTGAAGGGAATCCGTGAAATAGTCGTGCACTCGCGGGGCGCAGGGTGACGGGCTTTTGGAGACCGCCGTCAGCGGGCCCCGTCGGCGCCAGGGGCCTCGGCGAGAAAGCGCTTATGAAATGGGGGCTGGCGGCTCTCCGTCAGCCAGGCGAGGCTACCACTCCCAGGCGCTATGGGGGCCCCGGGTGTCCGCCGGTACGATGTCCAGGGGGAGCGAGATCTCCGGGGTTCGGAAAACGCGTGATTTGCGGGCAACGGTTTTGCTCGGTATGCTGCGGTGTCCCTGCACGGAATCTTCATGGGCGATTAAAAGCGCACTCAGCGTCTGCGCGATCCATGGCGCATGTGATGTAAGCGAGAGGGTCCCGTTGGAACGTGAACGCGAAGGAGACCATCGAGACGTATGCGGCACAATCCAGATCTTTGTTGCCGAGTGGTCGTGGCACACTTCGCAGAATGTCTGGACGCTCTGGAAGGTCCTCCGGTCTCAGAAGCCTCTGGATTGAGTCCGCATAGACAAGCGGTCATGATAAAACGGTAATGGTCCAGCCGCATGAGACCGTGCGCCCGGCCGCCATGTCCCTGAAGGAGGCGACCGCCAGTCAGCAGGCGGCCTTCACCACCCTGGCAGCCTTCTGCCAGGGTCAGCCCGACCGCCTGCGCCGCCGGGTGCTGGCCGGGTATGCGGGGACCGGCAAGACCTGGCTTGTGACCCACCTCGTTCGGGCCGCCTGCGACGCCGGTCTGCGCGTCGCGGTCTGCGCCCCCACCCACAAGGCACTGGCCGTCATCGCCGCGAAACTCGATGCCTGCGATCGCAATCCCGTATGGGTCGGCACCCTGCATGCGCTACTCGGGCTGAAGCTCACCGAGCATCAGGACGGCACTTTGCAGATGACCATGGATCGGCGCCCGAACGGCACCTACCTCGAACACTACGACATGGTGTTCGTCGATGAAGCCAGCATGGTCGGGCCGGTCCTGCTTGCGCACATCGAGCGGACCACGCGCCGCACCCCGACCCGGATCCTGTTCATCGGCGACCCCGGGCAGCTCTTGCCGGTGGTGACGCGCCCGGCCCCCGAGGACGCAGGACAAGCGGTGCTGGCGACGGCGGATGAGATCCCCATGCCCCCGGTGTTCCAGGCGGTGGCCGCCCAGACCGCGCTCACCGAAATCGTCCGCCAGAAGGCCACGGGACGCCCGCACCCGATCGTCCAGTTTGCGCAGGAGATCCGGCGCTACATCGAGGGGCAGGCGGAGGGGGTCTTCGGTCCGGACGCGATCCGTTTTTATCTCGATGCGCATCGCGACGAGATCGATCCGGGTGTGCGGCTTACCGAGAGCGCGCGCATCGCCCACGGCGTCATGACGCTTAGGCAACGGCGTCCGCACAAGGACATCCGCGCCATCGCCTGGCGCAACCGCGTGGTCGACGAATGCAATCGCGTGATCCACGCGGGCTTGGCGGGGATCTATCCGCGCGTGGTGAGCGTGTCCCCGCCGCCCTTTTGGGTCGGGGAAACGGTGGTCGCGCGCGAGGCCCTCTATGCCTTCCGGCCGAGTGCCACGATGCGCGAACGCGACCCCTTGTCCTGGGAGCGGGCGCTCGCGCCGCAGGGGAAGGGGCGGGGCGCGGCGCGGGCGTTCAACGAACTCGTGGAATTGGTCGCGAACAACACGGAAATGATCGTTCAGTCCTGTGACGCCCTGCGCCATCCTTACCTGAATATCGCGAGTTGGCACGTGGTCGCGGAACTGCCCGACCATCACATCGTCGAGTTCTTCGTCGCCGACGACCCGCGCGAGCATCGTCGCCAGTCGGCCGATGTCTGGAACGCCTACCGTCAGGGCGCGAAGCGGCACGACGCCGCCTTTCGCCACGCGTGGGCCGTGACCCGCGCGTGCGCGCCCGTCACGCATGCTTACGCGCTCACGGCCCACAAATCCCAGGGCAGCACCTTCCATTACGTGCTCGTGGATCTGCATGACCTCCAAGGGTTGGCCGCAGACGATCCGCACGGCTATCACCGGGCGTTCTACGTCGCGGTCACCCGCGCCACCGAGCGGGTGTGGCTCGGTCTTTAGCGCCTACCGTCGCCCGTGTGCCCAGCGGGTGCGCAGGGCGCCGTCGGGTGTGAAACGGATCGTGCCGGTGACGGACCCCAGGGCGAAGAGGGCGAGGTTCTGATCGTAGTAGTGGGCGGGTTTGCCATAGAGGCCCTGCGATTTGTGGTAATCGGCGCGCAGGCGCAGGCCCTGGTTGCGCACGGCCGCGTTCTGACCGCTGCGCAGGAGATAGGGGATGAGCGCCGCCGAAAAACCGACCGGGCCTTGGGCCTCGGCGACGCCGGTCGTGGCATCGACGCTCACGGGCGGCAGGAGATGGCTGTGAAGGTAGTGGGCCATACCCGAGACATCCCGGAGGATGCGGCGCGCCCCGGGTGTCTCAGGGTTCGTGAGTCCGGCCCACAGGTAGACGCGGATCGCGTTATAGCTGCCCATCGGTCCCTGGGGCGCCACGTGATAGCCCTGGCCGGGTGTGTAGGCGATCCAATCGGGCGTGAATCCATGCGGGCTCACGGCCCGCAGGAAGCCGGGGAGCCCGTGGGCGATCGCTGCCCACGGGCCCCGCGGGAGGGTGTGGGCGAGTGCCGTGACCACCGGCAAGGGCAGGTAGCTCGGGTTGAAGACATCCGTCCCGCCCGCGAGCTCAAAGCCGCGCTTGCCCGGTAACAGCATCGGCCCGAGCCCCGGCACGTTCACCACTTCCTCGCGCGCGATCCGCCCGGCCAACAGCCGGCCCATGGCGGTGTAGGCGGGGTGGTGCCAGAGTCGGCCGGCCTGGATCAGGGTGTACGCAAGCCACAGGTCGGCATCGGCGGCCGAATTGTGATCGAGTATGCCCCAGCCCCCGTCGGGCTGCTTGCCCCAGCGCCACGCCGGCAGATGGCGTACGAGGCTGCCCTGCGCGAGATTGGCCTGGGTCCAGCTCAGGATCTTCGCGAAGAGCTTGGGATTGTTGGCGACCAGCGCAAAAAACAAGGCATAGGACTGGCCCTCGGAGGTGGTCACCTGGCCATCGCTCCAGTCGATCACCCGCCCCTCGGGGGCGATGAAGCCGCGCCGGTAATGGGTCCACAACCGCGACCAGTGGGCCGGATGGGCAGCGCGCGCGCAGCCGGTGGTCGCCGCGAGGGAGCAGCCCTCGAGCGCGACCAGCAAGGCCATCGTCCCGCGGCCCCACCAGCGCAAGCCTACGAGCCAGCGTCGGACCCCGTGCCGGCGCGCGCGGTCCTCCGCCCCCGGGCGGTGCCCACCGTCCTGTTGATCACTGTTATTCATAACGGCCCATGTTGGCTATGTATTGGGCGGGGATGAGCGTGCGTCCCCCCGCGCTGCCGAAGACGTCGCGGACGTCGATACCCGCATCGGCCTCCTGGAACGCGGGATTGGCTTGATAGGACGCGCCGGCATCGAGATACCAGCGCCCGAGGAGCCGCTGGGTCCAGGTGACATTGACGGACCCCGCGACGTTGTGGCCGCGCGTCGTGCCGTAAGGCGCGGCGACCAGACCGGCGGCCGTCCAGCGGGGCCCGAGGGCCTGCTGCAGGGCCGGCGATCCGATGAAGGGCCCGCCGGTCTCATAGAGCCACTGGTAGCCGACCGCGGTGCTGACATTGATCGCGCCGCCATGCCACCAGTGACTGGCGCTGGCGCTCAACGACGGCTGGCCCATCCCCTGGGGACTGAAATACCCCCCGTAACCGGGCGACGCGAAGTCCTCGTTATAGCGATAGGCCTCGGCATAGAGCGAGGGTCCAAGCGTAACCCACCAGTGACGATCGGTGAAGATCGGGTGCATGAGCGCGAGATAGGTGCTGGCGCCGTAGTTCGTGCGCACGTTGTCGCCGGTGAGGGCATTGACGTGGAGGGTACCGATCAAGGACCAGCCCTGCTGCCCGCCGCTCGCATAGGCGCTGGCGCCGACTTGGTTGCGGACGACGCCCCCCCAGCGGGCCGAGATCGGGACGGTCGTACCGTGGACCACGGGATCGAGGGTTTCGTCAATACCGTGGAAGGAGGTGAGCGACTGGCGCACGCTGTCCCGCAGGACATGAAAGCCGAAACGGCTGCCCGTGCGTGAGGGAATGGCGGTGTAACGCAAGAGCCCCTGGACGGTCCGCGTGTGCCCGAGCATCGGGGACGTCAGGCCGAGGGCCGCGCGCCAGTGCTGGTGCGGCCGGCGGTCATCGATGCCCACCAGAAAGCCCGGGCCGTCCCACACCCGCGAGGTCACGCCGCCGACCGCCACCGGGCCCGAGGTCCCGCCGGCCGAGGGGAGTTGCGCCGCGGTCGGCGCACCGCTCAGAAGGAGCGGCGATGAGACCTGGGCAAAGGCCGCCAAGTGCCAGTTGATCCCGAGCTGGGCCTGCACCGAGGGCGCGAAGGCGTCGAGTCGCGCGAGTCCGCTGTGGGGGCCGCCGCGTTCCTCCACGGACCCGCCGAGCGCGAGATACGACTCGCGGGGGCTTGGGGCGGCGATCGTGTCGGGTGCCAGGAACCGCCACGGCATCTCGTTGATGTCGGCGAGGTGATCGCGCATGGCGATCATCGGCAGGCGCGCGGCCAGCGGCCCTTTGACCTGCGCCGCCAGGCGGTAGGCGGCGGCCAAGGCGTGCAGATGCTGGTCGGCGATGAGCAGACCGGTGGCGGTGCCGGAGGTCGGGCGCTGGCGGTAGAGGGCCGTAAAGAGCGCCGCCGCCCGCCGGTCATGCCCCATGTGCAGGAGTGACCAGGCCTGGATCGCGCGCATGCCGGAGGGCAAAGGACCGAATGCGCGCGCCGCGTGCAGGGCCGCGAGGCTTGCCGGGTACTGGTGATGTCGGTAGGCCGCCAAGGCCTCGTCGAAGTCCTCCTGCCGGCGGAACGCCTGGCGGGCCCGGCCTGGCGGCAGATGGGCGATCGCCACCCCGACCAGCGCAAGGTCCCGGTCCGCGAGCGCCAGCGTCCCGACCGTGCGCCAGTCTTGCGGCCGGCGTGACCAGCGGGCGGCGCGCAGCCACCACGTGAGGGCCGCTCGCTGCTCGTGGCGAGCCCCGTAGAGCGTTCCCATGAGACGGGCGTCGGTTGCCGCGTGGAGGGCGCGGATGGCCGAGGCCTGGGATGCGACCCACCGGAGCGCCCGGCGGTCGTGGTGCGCGGCGTGGGCCTGCGCGGCCTTCATCAGGAGGTAACGCAGATGCTGGTCGCGGAAGGCGCGCCAGTCCTTCGGAAAGCGCGCCTGGGCGCGGGCGTAGAGGGCCTGCATCTCGGGTACGCGCAGGTGCGCACCGGCCAGGCGCAGCAGGGCCTCGGCCTGATCGAGGTCGCGGGCTTGCCCCAAGAGGGCGGCGAACACGGTACGCGCGCGCTGGCGGTGGCCAGTGGCGGCGAGCGCCTGGGCAAAGGCCGTCAGATGGCCGGGCTCGGCGCGGGTGAAGATCGCAGGCTCCCGGTGATGCAGCGCCAGGATCGCGCGCCAGGATCGCGTCCGTTCGAGACGCCCAAGCGCCCGCGCGGCGCGATCCTCGTGCAAGAGTACGAGAAGCTTACGGGGCGGCCGGTAGCCCGGATGGCTGTCCTGGAACCGCCGGATCGCGGCCTGTGCGGCCTTAAGCCGATCATGGCCCAGGAGAGACCACAGGCGATCGTTGGTGAGCACCGTGTGCATGGAGGTCAGGGCGGCGCGGGTCTCGGCGGCCAGCGGCCCCTGACCATAGCGGGCCTGCAACGCGCTCATGCGCACACGGGCCGCGGCGATCCGATGGGCGCTGATCGCCATCCAGATCGATTTTTCGAGGAGTACGAAATCCATGGCCCGGCGCGGATGCCATCCCGGAAAGGCGGCGGCGGTCTGCCGGATCAAGGCGCGCGCCTGGCGCAGGTGACCGTCATGGATATCGTTCCAGATCCGTCTTTCGTTGGCGTTGATCGCCTGCAGTGAGCGCCCCTTGCGGGTATAGATGTTGCTGATGACATCGCTCTGGCGCCCCTGCTGGGCCTGAAGGAGGTTACTGCCTCGGGCCGGGCGCGTCGTCCCGGCCAGCGCCTGCGGGGCCGGCAGCGGGATCGCGCCGGCCGCCGCCAGGGCCAGCCAATAGCCAAGGTTCCCCGTGCCTCGCCGCTGCATCCTCATCGGACCTCCTCCGCCCGCCATTGGGCCCTTTTACGCAGGGCGTAGATCCACACGAGCAGGGTTGCGATCAGTACCAGCACCGAGCTCGCGACGATCCAGAGCCAGGGCCTGACCGAGAACACGAACACCCAGAACCAGCCGGTGCGACGCTTGCCGTACACGAAGCGCGGCCCGATCCGGGTGACGCGATAGCGCCCGTCCGTTTGCTCCCAGGCGAGGTCCCCGTGCAGCCTGCGCCAGTTGCGGGGGCTGACGAGGGCCGCCGATGCCGCCGGCAACAGCGCGTTGTGGCTTGCGAGCAAGGTCACGGTGATGCCGCCCTTGTAGGGCGCGCGCGATTCCAGCAGATAGGCGCCGGCCTCGAGGCGGCTGGCCCCGGCCCACGCGTGCCCCGCGGCCACGTGCCAGGCCGCGCCGCGCTTGCGCACATGCAGGGGGCTTGCCGCGAGCCAGTGCGGATTGAGCGAAGAGAGCGCGCCGACGGCCAGCACGTTGCCGTAATCGGGCATCGTGAAGCGCGCATTCGCCGCCGGAAGCGGCGAATGCGAGGCCTGCGCGAGGCGCGCAAACAGCGTGAGCCCCGCCGACCAGTCGGCCGGGCGGGGGGCGCTGTACCAGACCGACAAGTGCTCCCCGACGCCGTCCGCGACCAGCGGGAAGCCGGTCCGTTGCCACAGCGTGAGGTTCGGCAAAACCGCGTAGCGGTGGGTCTTGGGGAGGCGCAGCGCGGAGCGCGGAAAGACCGCCGCCTTGCCGTTTGCGATGTGAAAGGTCACCCGGTTCTCGCCCGGCACCAGCGCCGAGAACGGGATCGTCGTCTGGTAGCGGGCAACGCCCGGGGTCAACGTCCACTCCGAGACCCAGTGGTGATTGGCGGTGACGGTGATCACCGGCCGGTGCCCGGGGACGGTCAACGGCTGGGCGGCCATCGTGAGCCACATCTTCATATTGCTCTGGCGGGGGGCGAAGAGGCCGCCCGGCATCCAGAAGGGGATATGAATGACGCTGTGCGGGACGCCCAGGTGGGCGTGACGGCCGATCAGCTTGCGCAGGTCGACCTTTTCGTCTGGGTAGGCGGCATTGCCTGGACCGAAGTGCATCCCGGCGAGCGACTGGCGGCCGGTCAGGACCCATTCATGGCCGAGCGGCAAGGCCGTGCGCGTCAGGGCAAAGGCGCGCGCCGCCCACAGCACCTGGGTCGGCGTCTGGCCCGTGAAGACGAGGACGGCACCGGCCGGATGGATGGGATTGCGGACCAGCAGGATGGTCGGGCCCGTGATCGGTGTCGCGGGTCGGATCGCGGCCGGCAGGCGGGAGACGGGCCCGAGCATGACGCCGATGTTCGGTCGCGAGCCACTCGCCGCCGGGAGCACCGTTTGCCCGACCCCGGCCCGGACCGCGAGCGGGCGGGAGGAGCGCAGGGCCATGCCGGCGACCGCCTCCTGGGAGGCGGTCATGAGCGTCGGCGTCACCGGCCCATAGAGCCGCAGGGGCAGCGTCACGATACCGTTGCGGGCGGATTCCGCGAGCATCATGCGCAGCTGCCCGAAATGCAGGTGGCGCCAGGGGAGGAAGCGGGTTTGGTAGTGTAGCTGCGAGGCGCTGTAGTCGATCTGCGTCCACGTGCTCCCCGGTTTGGCCTTCGACGCGCCTGCCTGGGCCCCCAAGATCTCGTGGATCGCCACGTCGTAGACCCCCGCGGGCCAGGCGCGCCGCCCCAGGCGGACGGTGAATCGGCCGCGCGGAAGATGCGGATGGACGACGATCGCCGCCAAGACTTTGCCGTTCACCGCCACCATGAGCTGCGAACCCCGGGGGGTCGCGGGGCTCACCAGGTAGTGTACGGTCAGTGTTGCGTTCGTGGCCTGATCATGCGCCGCCACCTTCCACGGGAGGTTCGCGGTCGCCTGTCCTGGGCGCAGCATCACCGTCTTTTTGCCGCCGGCGAGGGTGGAAAGCGTTGTGGTCACGCCGTTGGCGCTCCCCGGCGCGGCCTCGGCAAGACCCCACCCGCTCGCCCATACCAGCGGCACCGACAGCAGACCGATCGCCCACGTTTTCATCATCGCGTTGCCATTCCTCGTTGTTATGATGTGGATCCCGGTTCTCATTCGCCCGACAGGCGCGGGCGCATGTCGGGCGCCTGGCGCAGGGCGCGTGCCCGGCCCCTGAGCCCCTGGAAGAAGACGAAGTGCAGGTGAGCGCCGAGGCCTCTGGCCGCCTTGCGCGCCATGTAGCGATACGCCTGGGCGAAGGACACCCGCCGGCGGCGCCTCGCGAGTCGCGCGGCAAGTTCCGCGCTGTCGCCGTAGATCAGGTGCACGATGTCCGCCTTCTGGACGCTGTCCGCGAATACAAAGGCGACGCCGACCTCGCCGCGCACATCGCGCGTGATGCGCGCCGGGATGGACGCGACATGTCGTCCGCCGCGCTCGCTCATGAGTGCCACCGTCACACGCTCATCGAAACAGAAGCCGCGCGCCGCGAGCACCGGGTCGCTGATCTCGAGCCGCGCACCCCCCATCGAGATGTCCCGGATCCGGGCCGCCATCCGCTGGCCATCGGCGGCCGTCACGACCGTCGGCAGGGGCCGGGTCGGGGTCACGCGGAACTCCGTGCGTTGCTGGCGGCGCTCCAGGGTCACGCCCACGGCCGCGGCGACGATCAGGGTGTTCACCAATTCCCACATCATCGTGAACACGAGTTGTGGCCGCTCCCCCGGGTCGTACATCCAGCGGCCGATTCCGGCCACGAGCGACACCACCACCACCAGCAGAAAGACGTACTGGATCCACGCGACCCGCGGGACGAAATCCTCATCCATCGGTTCGCCCTTGGGGGTCACGCGAAAACTGAGCTGGCGCGGCCGGATGACGGTGGCCGCCAGGGCCGGTGCCGCAAGCGGGGTCTGCACCATCTCGTAGACGTCCGACATCATCGGCCAGCGGATCTCGCCGAAGATCAGGTCCGCGAAGACCATGGTGGACAGCACATAGGGCATGCCGTAGATGGCGTACTGGGCGGTGGTGGCGTTGTACACCATGACGCCGAAGAGCAGAAAGAGGGACGGCGCGAGAATCGTGACGATGCGCGAGAACGGAAAGAACCAATAGGAGAAGCTCGCGAGATAGGCGAGCTTCTGCGTCCACCGCAGCCCCTTCAATCGCAGCGGATTCTTGAAGTGCAAAAGCTGCAAAGCCCCCTGCGCCCAGCGCACGCGCTGCGCGATGAAGCTCATGACGGTCTCCGGCTGCAGGCCGATGCTCAGGGATTCATTCAGAAACACGCTGTGATATCCGCGCGCGTGCAGGATCATCGCGGTCTCGGCGTCCTCGGTGATCGTGTCCCCCTGGATGCCGCCGACCTCGAGCAGGGCGCTGCGACGCATCACGGCCGCCGACCCGCAGAAAAACGAGGCGTTCCATCCATCGAGGCCGGCCTGGATGGTGTTGTGAAAGAGTTCCGTCTCCGCCGGGGAGTCGGTAAAGGTGCCGAGATTTTTCTCGATCGGGTCGGGATTGATGAAGCTGTGCGGCGTCTGCACCAGAAAACACAGCGGGTCCTTCACGAAGAAGCCGACGGTTTTTAGGAGGAAATCCGTGGTCGGCACGTGGTCGGCGTCGAGGATCACCATGAGCTCCCCGTTCAGATCCCCGATCGCGGCGTTGATGTTGCCGGCCTTGGCGTGATCGTTATGGACGCGCGTGTGATAGCGCACGCCGAGCCGCGCGCACAGGGCCTGCAGGGTCTTGCGGCGGGTACGCGAGCGCTCGCCGATGTCCGCGCGCCGGCAGCGATCGTCGGTGCCGCCGTCATCGAGCAGGTGGATCTGCAAGCGATCGCCGGGATAGTCGAGGTTGAGCGCGCCCAAGAGAGTCACCTCGAGAATATCCGCGGGTTCGTTGTAGCTCGGCACCACCACATCCACCGTCGGCCACAGGCGGTGATCGGCGGGCAGCGACACGGGCTTGCGGTGGCGCGGATTGACGTTCACGAAATAGCCGAGGAGCGCAAAGCCCGCGGAATAGAGCTCGGCCGTGAGCAGGAGGATGCCGGCGGCGGTACTGAACGCGCCGTACCCCCCGATCGTGAACTCGACGCGCCAGATGAGATAGCGTGCGGTCAGGAAGATCGCGACAAAGATGCTGGCAATCCGGATCGGCGTGACGGCGGGTTCGGCAAAGCGCAAGCGCCGCGCGATCGCGTGCAGGCCAAGCATGGCCACCACCATGAAAAGGCCGACATAGCCCTCGGTGCGGGTCGATACCGGGAAACCCGCTGCCGCCACCACCAGCCCGATCGCGAGGATGATGCCGATCCCAAGGAGCCTCGCCGCTCCCGTTTCGCGGGCCTGGCCTGCGCTCATGCCTGTCTTTTTGCGTCTCGTTGACATCTGTCTTTGTCCTTGTCGATTTCGGCTGATGCACTCCCCTCTCGCGCGTCCGGGCGGGGCCGGGCACGGATTGCGTGATACAGACACACAGGGAAGTCCTGTTTCGTCCAAGGTCCCCAAGCGGGACCTAGAGGGCCTCGGGTGGGCCCTGGCGAGCATTCCGGGATGTCATGCCGGGGATCGCGTCAGGCTCGGACGCGAGGCGGATGGGTCTAGGAGGAGAGGCACCGTTCCCAATAACGCCGAGCCATCCGTCGCGGGCGTCCGGAAGGGCCCCGCGCGATGTTGGGATGGGAAATGCCCGACAATGGAACAAGCGCTTGTGCCCGGACCCCGCACCGCCAGTGCGGGGCCACGCAAGGATGCCCGCGTGTCTCCCGTCGCGGGTTGTGTCCCGCAACCCCGCGCACGCGGGTGCGCGGTGGGATGACCAGTCGTTATGGCGATCGCACGAGACAACGGATGCGTAGTCATAGCGGCGCTCCTTACGCTGTCTAACCGTATAGGGTTCCCCAGGGCGCCTCTCGGCACCCTGCAGGCTTTATGTTCAAAATGCCGCGCGGAGTGACCCGCGCGGGTGCCGCACCCCAACATCCGTTGTTGGCGCGCGTGCACAAGGCCTTCGCTTTACTAAGACCGGGCTTATCAGGAAATGCTTTTCCGTTAGTCGTTTGATTTGTGCC
>DAHWKH010000060.1 GCA_027343725.1 Acidiferrobacteraceae bacterium | reverse complement strand
TGCTCTACTATCGGCCCCCTTTCAGGCGTCAGCGCTGGATGGATCGCCTATCCTTCATGGAGCACATGGGCGATCGCTGGTGGCCCCTGGGGGGCGCCGTGTATGTCCTCGTGGCCCGCAAGCGCGTGGCCGGCATGACGCCGATCCTCGCCACCCGCAGGCAGGCGCGCATGCGCGCTTTGCCGCAGCCGGTGGGGGCGCGTTATGGCTAAGGTCTTGATCTACACGGACGGCGCGTGCCGCGGCAATCCGGGGCCCGGGGGGTGGGGCGCAATCCTCATCGCGGGGGGGCGCGAGCGGACCTTGCGCGGGGCCGAGCCCCTGACCACCAACAACCGGATGGAGCTCCTGGCGGCGATCTCGGCGCTCAAGGCCTTGAAGCGCGCCTGCCGCGTGCAACTCTTCACGGATTCCCAGTATCTGCGTCTGGGCATGACCACCTGGCTTGCGCAATGGAAACGGCGCGGTTGGGTGACGGCCACGCGCAAGCCCGTGGCGAACGCCGACCTGTGGCGGCAACTGGAGGAGGCGGTGGCGCGGCACGATATCCAATGGCACTGGGTGCGCGGCCATTCGGGCAACGCCGGCAATGAGCGCGCGGATCGGTTGGCGAATCTCGCCATCGACGATCTGTTGCAGGAGGCCCGAAAACGGGAGGTGTGATGTCGCGACAAATCGTGTTGGACACGGAAACCACGGGTCTCGAGCCGGCGGACGGTCATCGGATCATCGAGGTCGGGGCGATCGAAATCATCAACCGCCGGCCTTCGGGACGCCGTTACCACGAATACCTGAATCCCGAGCGGGAGATCGATGCCGCGGCCATCGAGGTGCACGGCTTGAGCAACGAGATGCTCGCGGGCAAGCCGGGTTTTGCGGACATCGCCTGCGGGCTGCTCGAGTTTGTCGACGGCGCCGAGCTCCTCATTCACAACGCGCCGTTCGACATCGGGTTTTTGAATGCCGAGCTCGAACGCGCGCGCGAACACGGCTGTGTCCTGAAGGTCGCGCGCCTCGAGGACTGCTGTCAGGTGACAGACACCCTGAAGCTCGCGCGCAGGCTCCATCCGGGTCAGAAGAACAGCCTGGATGCCTTGTGCCGTCGCTACAGCATCGACAACAGTCATCGCGTGCAGCACGGCGCGTTGCTCGATGCCGAGATCCTCATGGATGTGTATCTCGCGATGACGGGAGGCCAGACGGCGCTTTTCGCGGAGACCGCCACAAATCCGGTCCCGGAACCCGGCGTCCCGGAGGTCGCGTCCTTTGCGGGCGGGGAACCGCTCGTGATTGCCGCGACCCCCGAAGAGCTCGCCGCGCACGAGGCCTATCTCGAGGTCCTCGATCGCCACAGCGGGGGGCGCTGCTTGTGGAAATTGCTCGAGGCCGGTCCCGAACGCCGGGAGGATTGAGGGCTCGAACTGTTCGATAAATAGTTGCGCGTAATTGTGCGATCATATACATTTTGCGCATGTCTAGGAAGCTCGTCCCGATCCATGAAGCCGCCGAAACGCTCGGCGTGTCGGCGCAGACCTTGCGCCGATGGGAGCGCGAAGGACGGCTCTTGCCTGACGAGCGCACGGCGGGCGGGCGTCGCCGCTACGACCTTGCGCGGCTCAAGCCGGAGATGTTTCGCGCGCAAGCCGACGCAGCACGCAAGACCGTGGCGTATGCGCGCGTGTCCAGCCACGACCAGAAGGACGATCTGGAGAGGCAGAAACAGGTCTTAGAGATTTACTGCGCCCGGCAGGGCTGGACGTTCGAGGTCATTGCCGATCTCGGCTCGGGCATGAACTACCGCAAGAAAGGGCTCAAGCGCCTGCTGGACGCCATCATTGGCGGCGAAGTCGGGCGCTTGGTCATAACGCACAAAGACCGCCTGCTGCGCTTCGGCGCGGAACTCGTGTTCGCGATTTGCGAGGCCAAAGGAGTGGAAGTCATCATCCTCAATCAAGGTGAGGACTCGACGTTCGAGGAAGATTTGGCGAAGGACGTTTTGGAGATCATCACCGTGTTCTCGGCGCGGCTGTACGGAAGTCGCTCGCGCAAGAACCAGAAGCTCATCGACGCCGTGCGCGGCGTGGTGGAAGGCGCGGCGTCATGATTCTCGCCCACAAGATCGCGCTCGATCCGAACAACGTGCAGGCGACCTACTTCGCCCGCGCGTGCGGTGTTGCGCGCTTCGCGTACAACTGGGCGCTGGCGGAGTGGAAGAAGCAGTACGAAGCGGCCAAGGCCGATGCAGCGTTGCCAAAGCCTTCGCAGATGTCGCTGCGCCGCCAGTTGAACGCCATCAAGCGCGAGCAGTTCCCGTGGATGCTCGAAGTCACGAAAAACGCGCCGCAAATGGCGATCATCCAGTTGGGCGAAGCGTTCAACAACTTTTTCAAGAAACGCGCCCGCTACCCGACGTTCCGACGCAAGGGCGTTCACGACCGCTTCACCCTGACCAACGACCAGTTCAGCGTCGAAGGCTCCCGCATGCGCATCCCGGCCATTGGGTGGGTGCGCCTGCGCGAACCCTTGCGCCTTGAAGGCAAGATCACCTCGGCGACCGTCTCCCGTG
>DAHWKH010000055.1 GCA_027343725.1 Acidiferrobacteraceae bacterium | reverse complement strand
CCTGCAGCTCGTGATCTCCGGGATGGCCCTTTTGGTGTTCTCGGGGCTTGTATTGTTCGACACCAGCCGCATGGTGAACGGCGGCGAGACCCGCCCGGTCCTGATCGCCGTCAGCCTCTATCTCGACGTCTTGAACCTGTTCATGGCCTTGTTGGAGATCCTGGGCGCCCTTCAGGGGCGGCGGGACTGACCGGGCATTCTTGCTGAGGCCGGGATGGACACGTCCCGGCCTGGACGCACCGGGGTGATATGGAAATCGGGTTTATCGGTTTGGGCCAGATGGGCGCCGGGATGGCCGGCCGTCTGGCGGACGCTCAGCACTCCCTGATCGTATTCAATCGCACGCGCGAACGAATGGACCCGTTCGCTGCGCGCGCGCGTCTCGCCGGTTCGTGGGCAGACTTCGCCGCGACCGACGTCGTTTTCACGATGCTGGCCGACGACCAAGCGGTGCGCGCGGCGGTGCTCGCCGAGGACGCGCTTCTTACGCACTTGCGCCCCGGCGCGATCCACGTCTCCTGCAGCACGATCAGCCCGGCTTTGTCGGCGCAGCTGGCCGAGCACCACGCCCGGGCGGGCCAGGGTTATCTCGCCGTTCCGGTCTTCGGGCGGCCCGATGCCGCATCCGCCGGCACGCTCTTTTTGGTGGCGGGCGGCCCCCCGGATCTGATCGCACGCGTGCAGCCGCTTCTGGATGTCCTCGGGGCGCGGACCTTCGTCGTCTCGCAGCGCCCCGAACAGGCCCATCTCGTGAAATTGAGCGGCAACTTTTTGATCGCGACCGTGATCGAGGCGCTCGGAGAGGCCATGGCCCTGGTGGAGAAAGGCGGCCTCGGTCGGCATGGGGTTCTCGAGATCCTGACCGCGAGCCTTTTCAATGTCCCACTTTACAAGAATTACGGCGCGCTCATTGCCGATGAGCGCTTCACGCCGCCCGGGTTCGCGGCCCGCCTCGGCCAGAAGGACATCCGCCTGGTCTTGGGGGCCGCGGAGTCCCTCGGGGTCCCGCTGCCGTTGGCAAGCCTCCTGCGCGACCGATTCCTCGCACTGATCGCATCCGGTCGAGGGGACGTCGACTGGTCGGCCGTGGCCTCTCTCGCGCGCCGCGACGCGGGTCTCTAGGCCTCGCTCTCCGCCCGACCCCAGGGCCTTAGCGGTCGGGCCTTGTCCTCTTACGGGTCCGCACAAGAAACGCGCTGCGTTCCTCTTCGGCCGCATGCAGCCTTGTCCGGACGGCCATCGCATCCGACCAGCCGATCGCCCCGACGAGGTGTCCCGTGTCCCGCGAGACCACCGGCAGGGAGGATTGCCCGAGCGCCGAAAGCCTTTCGGCGACGGACGCGAGGCACTCATCGGGGTAGGCCACGTCCGGTGGTCTTGTCAACGCCGCGCCGAGCGTCGTGTGGCCGGCCATTCCGAGACGCCGCCACTCGGCAAGCGTTGCGGGGTTGACGATGCCGTACACGCGCCCGGCGGCGTCGGCGACCGGCATGTTGGGCTCGCGCGCCGGGCCTTTGAGGAGGGTTGCGGCCTCGTCCAGGGTGGCCGAGGGCGAAACGGTCTCGACGGATTCGGACAGGGCATCGCTGACGCGCGTGACGGCCAGGGGATCGATGGCGTATTCGCATGTGATGTGATGGCCGCGGCGCGCGAGTTTTTCCGTCAGGATCGAACGTTTCAGGAGCAGAACGGTCACGGTGTACGCGCTCGCGCAGGCCGTGAGCAGGGGCACGAGCATGTGCCCATCCCCGGTCAATTCGACGGCGAAGAAGGTGGCCGTCAGGGGCGCGCGCATGGCCCCGCTCATGGTTGCCGCCATCGCGAGAAGCCCCCAGAGGCCGGGGCTCGCCGCCGGCAGGAGGCCATTCAGGGCGGTCCCCATCGCGCACCCGATGATGAGTAGCGGCGCGAGCACGCCGCCCGATGTGCCGGAGCCGAGCGCTATGGCCCAGATCACGGCCTTCACGGCCAGAAGGGTCAGGGCGCCCCGCGGTAGAACCGCGCCGTCGAGCATGCGCGCGATATTGCCGTAACCGACGCTCAGGGCGTGCGGATCGATCAGGCCTCCGATGCCGACGACGATGCCGCCGAGGGCCGGCCACCACATCCAATGGACGGGCAGCCTTTGGAACCCATCCTCGCAGGCGTACACGAGCCGCGTCAGACCGGCGGCCAGGAGACCTCCGGCGAGCCCCACGACGAGCCAACCGGCGAGATCGCGGCCCGTGAGCGCCATGAGGCCGGAGACGGGAAAGAGCGGCGAGGGCACATGCCAACTCGCGCGTTCGAGTTCGGCGACGATGGCCGCCACGACGACCGGTATGAAGCTGCGCGGGGCCCATTCGAACAACAGCAGTTCCACGGCCAAGAGGACCGCGGCGATCGGCGTGCCAAAGACCGCCGTCATGCCGGCGACCGCACCCGCCACGAGCAGGGTTTTGCGCTCACGGTCGGTCACCGGCAGCGCCTGCGCGATCAAGGAGCCGATCGCGCCCCCGGTCATGATGATGGGCCCCTCGGCGCCGAACGGCCCGCCGGTCCCGATGACGAGGGCGGAGGCCAGGGGCTTCAGGATCGCGGTTTTGATGCGCATGCGCGATCGGCCGATGAGGATCGCCTCCAAGGCCTCGGGGATCCCGTGGCCGCGGATCTGCGGGGTCCCGTAACGCGCCATGAGTCCGGCCAAGAGTCCGCCCAGCACCGGGACGATGACCGCGAGTATCCCAAGCGGCGTCTGTGCGAGATGCAGGCCTATGAAGGCCGGCCGCAGGGACAGCTCGGGCCGGCCGAAATAGGCAAGACCCGTGATCGCCCGGATCATGTCGAGGAGCAGCATGCCCGCGCCGAAGCTCACCGTCGCGACGACGACGGCCAAGCCTGCGATGACGAGAACGCGTGCGCGCGCCGTGAAGTCGCTCAGCGAACGCGACTCGATGCCGGGATCGTTCATGAACGCCTCTCATGCGGCCGGATCGGCCGTGCTTAATATATCGTATTACGATCTAAAATCCAGTCGAGAGATGCCGGGGGCGGGTGTAAGATCGCGGCATGACCAGGGGTGATCGCGCGGATTCGACGGGCACCGGCCGGCGACTGAGCCCGGCCGATTACGAGGCGCTGGCGGAATTCCGCTACGGCATCCGGCGTTTTCTGGAATTCAGCGAGAAGGCCGCCCAGGGCGTGGGATTGACCCCGCGCCAGCATCAGGCCCTGCTGGCGGTCAAGGGATTCGGCGCGGGCAAGCCTATGAGTGTCGGGGAACTCGCGGACCGGCTGCGGATCCGCCACCACAGCGCGGTCGAGCTAGCCGACCGCCTGGAAGACGGCGGCTTGATCACGAAGGTCCACGACCCGCACGATCAGCGCCGTGTCCTCTTGCAGCTGACGACCCGCGCGGAGGATCACCTCGCGGCCTTGTCCGCCGCCCATCTCGATGAGCTTGCGCGCATCGAGCCCTTGTTGAAGCGCATTCTCGCGCGCAGCCGGGCGCGGGGTTAGGGGAACGCGTCCGCGCCGGAACGATGGGGTTCCGGGCCTTAGCGGGGGTTTTGAGCGCCCCCGGCGAGCTGCGCCTGCGAGGGCAATTCGATGACATCCCCCAATTCGACGGTCTGCGACGCGGGCAGGCGAAAGAAATCGATGGCATTGGCGGAGAGTCGCAGCATCAGGGCGTAGAGCCGCTGGCGCCAGAGGGCGATCGGCGCCGCGCGCGTGGGAACGAGGCGCTGGCGTGATACGAAGTAGGTGGTATCCATGGGGTTCCAGGGGAAGCCCAAGGGTGCCGCCGCGAGGAGGCCCGGCACGTCCACGCCCTCCATGAAGCCGTAACGCGCCGTCAGGCGATAGACACCCTGCCCATGGTCTTCGAGGGTCGAGCGCGCATCGGGCGCGATTCGGGGTACGTCCTCGAATTGAATCGTCAGGATGACGACGCGCTCGTGCAGGACCTTGTTGTGTTTGAGGTTGTGCAGCAGGGCGTGCGGCACGCCCTGCGGGCGCACGGTCAAAAACACGGCCGTTCCCGGTACACGCGTGATCGAGGGGAGGGGCAAGGCCGCGAGGAATTCAGACAGCGACCGGGCTTGCGGGGAGGACGCGCGCGCGAGCAGGTCGTGGCCGCGGCGCCAGGTCGCCATGAGCGTGAAGGCCGCCAAGCCGATGGTGACCGGAAACCAGCCCCCGGCCGCGAACTTGAACACGTTGGCGCCGAAGAAGACGCCGTCGAGCAGGAGAAAGAAGCCGGAAAAGAGGCCGACTTTCCACAGCCGCCATTTCCAGTGATAGCGGGCCACGAAATACACCATCAGGGTGGTGAAGACCATGGTGCCGGTGACCGCCGTGCCGTATGCGAAACTCAGCGCCGCCGACGAGCGGAACACGAGAATGACGACCACGACCGCGACCATCAAGAGCCAGTTGAGCCCGGGGAGATAGATTTGCCCCCGTTCGGACGAGGATGTGTGGATGATGCTCAGACGCGGCAGATAACCGAGCAGGGAGGCTTGGCGGGTCGCCGAATAGGCGCCCGAGATGATGGATTGCGAGGCGATGATCGTCGCGATGCCCGAGACCGCCACCATCGGTAAGGTGGCCCAGGCGGGGAACAGCTTGAAGAAGGGGTTCGCGGCCGCCGCCGGGTGCAGGATGAGGAGCGCGCCCTGACCGAGATAATTGAGGGCGAGCGCCGGCAGCACCAGGACGAACCACGCCGAACGGATGGCGGGGGCCCCGAAGTGACCCAAATCCGCGTACAGGGCCTCGGCGCCCGTGACCGCCAAGACGACGGCCCCGAGAATCGCCAGGCCGTGCAGGCCTTGGCGGATCAGAAAGCGCAGGGCCCACACGGGACTCAGCGCCGCGAGCACGCGCGGGTCCCTCACCACCCAGAAGCCGCCGGAGATCAAGAGAAGCACGAACCAGACGAGCATCACCGGACCGAACCAGCGGCTGATGGCGCCGGTCCCGCGATGCTGCACCAGGAAGAGCGCGACGATGATGCCGAGAGACAGCGGGACGATCAGCGTCTTGAAGGCGCTCGAGGCGACCGTTAGGCCGCCGAGCGCCGAGAGCACGGAGATCGCCGGCGTCACGACCCCGTCACCGTAAAAGAGCGAGGCGCCGAGCAGACCGAGTATCAGGATCCACCGGCGGGTGCGCGGGGACCCGAGCGCCGTGCGCGAAGCCAGCGCCGTGATCACCATGACGCCGCCCTCGCCGTGTTGATCCGCGCGCATGACGACGCCCGCGTATTTGACCGCGACCACCAATACGAGCGTCCAGAAGATCAGCGAGAGCATCCCGAGAAGATTGGCGGCGGTCGGCGGGAGCGAGAGGACCGAGAGGCACGCGCTCAGGGTATAAAGGGGACTCGTGCCGATATCCCCGAAGACGACGCCCAGCGCCGCGAGCGCCAGGAGCGGGAGCGCGTCCGGATGGGTCTTCCTCTGATCAGGGCTTGCCGGCAAGCGCGCTTCCTCGGTGCAGTGTGGGGCTGTCAGGCAAAAGCCGTGGTCGGCAATCCGGTGCGGGCAGCGCCTCGATGGGGGTCATCGAGGCGCCCGCGCCGAGGGTTTCGTCTGTGTGCGTTAGGCGTCGTCCGGGCCGGCCCACTCGGTGCGCTGGGAGACGGCGAGTTCGCGAAAAAATCCGCGCTCGCGCAGCAACGTGGCGAGGGCCTCCGCCCCCTTGCCGGCGATGTCGCATTTGGCGGCGAGGTCGGCGGCGATGTGCCCCGCTTCGATCGCGCTCAGCTCGATCACCACGGCCGTGGGTTCCTCGTGTTTGATGTGCATGGCGATATCTCCTCAATCCCCGAAGGCGTGGGGGGGTTGTCGAAACGTGTTGCGCATCCGATAGCCCTGCTCTTTCAGAAGATTGGCCAAGTCGAGCACGCTGCTCGTGAACTCTTCGGCGTGATCGAGGATCGGATCGCTGATGGTCTCGAGTTCGCCCTTCTCAAAGCGCAGGACGACACGGGAGGAATCGCTTTCAAGAACGTCCATGAAAACCTCCTTCACTTCGCCAAACGATACGGACCGGCGGCGACGACGCAGCCTCGGCCCGCTCCTTTACCTTAGGGCCATCGCGGCGTACTGTAAAGCAAACGGGCACAACAGTTCCAAAGGCCCTCCCCCTGGGGGGGGGCCGTCGACTCTTGCGTGCGCGCCATCGCGGCATCCGGGTGATCGGACTCGGTGAGGTCCCCCACAAGACAGGGTCGCGCAGGGCGTCCAGATCCGCCCAGGCGTGCGCGCCCTTTTCGTCAAAAGGCGGACGGGGGATCTTGGCGCAATCGGTGACAATCCCCCACGGACTATAGGTTTTGGGGCCGCGGGAAAGGCTTTGTCCGGGCCTTGGTATCGGAGGGATCATGGGGAACGCCATCGAAGGGAAGGTCGTCGTCATTACAGGCGCGAGCAGCGGTTTGGGAGAGGCCGCCGCGCGCCATCTGTCGGATCGTGGGGCCATTGTCGTCCTCGGCGCGCGGCGCAGCGAGCGCATCGAGGCGCTCGCGGATGCCTTGCGCGCCGAGGGACGCAAGGCCACGGCGGTGCAGACCGACGTCACGCGGCGTGACGAGGTCGAGTGCCTCGTGGCCGAAGCCTTGCGGCAGTACGGCCGCGTCGATGTCATGATCAACAACGCGGGGCTTATGCCGCACTCGCCGCTCGAGCGGCTCAAGGTCGATGAGTGGGACCGGATGATCGACGTCAACATCAAGGGCGTCTTGTACGGGATCGCGGCGGTCCTGCCGGCGATGAAGCGCCAAAAATCGGGGCACATCATCAACGTGTCGTCGGTGGCCGGTCACAAGGTACGTGCGGCGGGCGCCGTGTATTCGGCGACCAAGCACGCGGTGCGCGCGCTCTCGGAGGGTCTGCGTCAGGAGGTCAAGGCGTACAATATTCGCACCTGCGTCCTTTCACCGGGCGCCATCGCGACCGAACTCCCGAACAGCATTACGGAACCGGATATCGCCCAGGCGGTCCATAAGATCTATGAACGGGCGATTCCCGCCGACTCTTTTGCGCGGGCCGTCGCATTTGCCCTAGAACAACCCGAGGACGTCGATATCAATGAGATCGTGTTTCGCCCGACGCGCCAGGAATTCTGATTCCGGACAGGACGCGCAATCATGAGTGCCGTGAAGGATCTGGTGGGCGTGTTCGCGATCATGAATCCGCTGGGCGCGATTCCGCTGTTTCTCAGTTTGACAGGCGGCCGATCCCCCCGGGAGATGCGGCACATCGCGGCCAAGGCGGCATCCGCCGTGGCTATCATCCTGGTCCTGTCCATATGGCTCGGGGAGGGCCTGCTGCGATTTTTCGGGATTGGCGTGCCGGCGTTTCGGGTGGCGGGCGGCTTTCTCGTCTTGTTGATCGCGATCGCGATGTTTCATGCGAAGACCACGCCCGCGCGCCATACGCAGGAGGAGCAAACGGAGGCGGAGGCCAAGGAGGATATCGCGGTCGTGCCGCTGGCCATGCCCTTGTTGGCGGGTCCGGGCGCGATCAGTCTCGTGATCGTCGATGCGCAAAAGGCGACGTCTCTTGGGAACGAACTCCTCTTCAGCGTGGGGATTATCGGAGTGGCGTTGCTGGTGTGGGCCATCCTGTGGCTCGCCGAGCCGATCGGCACGCGCCTTGGCACCACGGGCCTCAATATCGCAACCCGCGTCATGGGGCTCATATTGGCGGCCATGGCCGTGCAATTCATGGCGACAGGCCTTGTGGCCTTGATGCCGGGCCTGCGCTAGTGTAAGCACCGCGCTTGGATACGGCTCGCGGTAGCGTGAGGCGGCGAGGCGCGCGCGAAGGGGCCGGCAAGGGACTGCCGGGAAGCGCGGGGTGCTTTTGCGGGATGGATGGGTGACCATTGTGAGAACCGATAGGGCGGGAGTGTCGACAGAAACATGAGAGCGCATGCGAGCACGGGGATGACGAGGATCGGAGGAGGGGGATGGCGCGCGCGATCCCGGAAGACCTGGGGGGCTCTCGGCGGGCTCCTGTTTCTGATGGCGGGGAGCGCATGGGCGTCGGTGTCCGGGCCTGCGCGCGCCGAGCACCTTTATGCCGCATTGCAGCGCACCCCGTGGATCGCGGTGGGCCATGGCCCGAAGATCGTCTACGAGGTGTTTGACCCCAATTGCCCCTATTGCCATGCGCTCTTCGAGGAATTGAAGCCCTGGGTCGCGCGCGGGCAGCTGACCATCCGCGCGGTGCCGGTCGGCTACCTCACGCCCACGAGCGGGGAGAAGGCCGCGGCTATACTGATGGCCAAGGACCCCCGCAAGATGCTGTTGCGCGGCGAGGCGCATTATTCACGCCACCATGGCATGGAGATCCCGCTCGCGATCCCAAGCGGCGCGGCCCGCAGGCAACTGCGGCACAATCTCGACCTCGTGGCCGACGGGACCGGCTCCAAAACGGTGCCGGTTTTGGTCTATAAGACACCAAACGGCCAGGCCCGGTTCGTGATCGGACAGCCCGGGCCGCGGATGATCAAAGCGCTCATGGCGAGCATCCGCCGATAGGGGCGGACGGCCGGGGACCCGGTCGGCGGACTGTCATGTCGCGAGGGCGTGCTGGATATCCCCGATCTCAGGAGGCGTGATCATGATGAAGGCGATAGCGATGGGTTTGGGTCTTACCCTGTTCGCGGGTATCGCGGGCGCATGGGTGCAGCCGGCAAGGGCTGTCGTATTGAACGACGCGCGCGCCTTGCGCGGACTGCACACGGCGAAGGCGGTGTTTCTGATCGACGTGAAGAAGCCGCAGGTGTTGGGAAACGTCGTGCGTGTGGCAAACCTCGCCTATGTGGGCATGGCCCGCCAGGGTGTCAAGCCGCATTTCGTTGTCGTTATCATCGGGCCGGACGTCGCCTTTCTCACCCAAAACCTCCTCGGGATATCGTATCGGCAGCGCGCCGCGGCCGCGCGCATTCAGGCCGAGATCGCGGCCATGAGCCGCAAGGGCGTGCGCTTCGAGGCCTGCGGGGTATCGCTCACGCAAGGAGTCGATATCAACCCGCGAGATCTGATCCGCCAAGTCCATCCGGTGGGCAACGGTTTCATATCGGCCATCGGGTATCAGGCCCAGGGATACGAACTCGTTCCCGTTTACTGAAGTCACAAGAGTCCGACACGGACTCTTGTGACACGCTCGGCCCGGGATCCTCGAGAGAGATCTCCCGTCTCCGGGACCCGCTGTGGGGTTTTCGATGTTACGGTCCCGGGCGTAATGTCGCGCCGCGGGGCGTGATAGCGTCCTACCTACCCTCGAATTCCTATTTTCAGGAGACAGACCATGGCGCTTGTGCCCGTGTTTGTGACAGCCGACGACCTTCCGTGGATACCCGGGAGCGACTTTCTAGGTGAGGTCTCGCTATCTGATGGCCGGGAGACCGTCTATATGAAGACGCTGAGCGATCGTCGTGAGCACGGGGAGGGCGTTGCGCGGATCATTCGCTTTTGTCCGCCCCCCGGTCTGCTGATCACGGTCCTGGCGATTGCCCGCTCCGATGAGCATATCCTCATTCTCACGGGCGGCCATTGTGACAAGACCGGCCGGCCACGTCAGGCGCCCGGGGACTATATGCTCCATCCCCGTGGTCACCGCCACGGCGCCATGTTGGCCCAGGAAACGACCGCCTTCGTCGTGTATACAGGCGAACCCGACGAGCTCCTGGATTTTCGCATCGCGCCCTTGCGCGGGCAGGGGTCCGACGCCGGCGCGGATCGGATGAGCGAGTAAGGGATACAGTGCGGCCGCATCGAGCCCCTTCCCGATCTTCCTTTGGGCGCGGAGCAGGGAAGTGGGCCCGTGTCTCGAGGCTGGATCGTCGAAGGGCTCGCGCGGGATCCTTTGCAATCTCGGCGCGGGCGCGGATGACTCGCCGTTTACCGGGACGGCATGCGCCCGGTGCCCGGGCTTCAGGCCCAAGGGAGACTGATACGGCGGTCACGGAGTCGCGCACCACATCAGGGTGTTTCGAAGGCCGGACGTTGAGCGCGGCATGACGCTCATGTCTCGCTGAGAGGCCGTGCCACAACGAGTGACGCGGCATCGGTTCACCCGGGGCGTGATATCTTCGGGGAAAAAGGCGCCGCCCCGGAGGGCGGCGTCAAAAAAGCGGTGAGAAGGACCAGGACGGATCTTAGAAGGAATAGGATCCGCCGAAATCAAAGGTCCCGAGGGAGCCCGACGAGAGCCCGCTGATATTGGCGCCTGTCGAGCGGTATCCGATATGAACCCCGATATGGCGCGTCACATGATACTGGGCGCCGACACCGAAGACGCCATTCGTCCCGGATCCGGAGACCGATAAGGAAGAGCCGTTACCGGTCTGCGTATAGGTCAAATTGGTAAACGCCAAGCCCGCGCGCACGTAGACGCTCAGGCGCCGCATGACAGGGTAGGAGAACACGGCCGTGACCGTCTCGTCGTGGCCGGTCACCTTCCCGGTCAAGCCGCTGCCGGCCAAGCCGTGTTCGTTCATCGAGCCGAAATGGTTATATCCGACTTCGACTGCCGTATGGAGACGCCAAAGATGGACCGGCAGACGGTAGCCCCCGTAGATCCCAAACCCCACGGCGCTCCCAAATCCGGAAAACCCGGAGGTCATCTCGCCGTTGACGCCGACGTATAAAGGACTTGTCGCCGCAGACGCCGTGGCGATGCCGGCAAGGGGTAGGGTCGCGATGAGCGCGATCGCGCCCACTTGGCGGAGTTTCTTATTGTTTATGGGCATAGAGTAAAATCCTCCCGAGATTGTGTAAGTATGAAATATGGCAACCTGCCGAACGCATGCTAGCAGACACCTATCTGTCGATATTGATATATGGCAAGAGCTTATAACCGGGAGGCATCGGTCTTCGCGCTCGATGGGGCGGGGGATGGTGAGGGCTAGAGGCCCTCGGCGCGGCCAGCGGCGCGGTCTTCCCGCTATTCTCCGGTTCGGCGAGTCTTCCGCACGTCAGCGCTCAGGCCCGGGGGATTCTTCGTTTCGGCAGGTCTTTTCCAAGCGGGGCCCGAACCGGACTTCGGGTGCCGCCAGCGTTCGAGCTTGTCGAGGCAGACCCATGTCAAGAACATGGTCGCCGGAATGAGGTAGGCACAGAGTAGCACCAGATAGGCGGCGCCGAGCGCGCCTTTGATCCAGGGCGCATAAAGCGAAGACGAGGCTAGCAACATAATAACCATGTTTATAAGGAGGAGGGCGCGGACCGCATGCGGAGAAAGCCCCAACCCGACCCACCATCGCCGCAGTCGCAGTCCGAGCACAATGCCCGGTGCGATCGTGACGGCGACGAGCCCAAGGAGCGTAAAGGTTGCCCCTAGGGGATAGCTCATCGGATGCCCCTTGTCATATGTCGCGCATCAATCGCAATCCCCGTCCTTGTCGAAATCCGAACACAGAAGTTGCAAATAGTTGAAGAGCGAAAGCGCCAGCCATCCCGGCGCGCCAATGAGGCCGAGAACGGCGGTCGGTGTGAGTTCTTCCGGTGCTGTCACGATGGCGACGATAGCAAGGGCAAGGTTGAAAAGGATTTCCAGAAAACCCTTGATAAGGGGCTCTAGCGGCGGGTCCACGCCATGGGGAAGCTCCAGCGCGAGTACCTGACCAGACGGCATAAAGGTCGCGACGATCAGGGGGTCCTGGGAGCGCAAATAGGAAAGAAAGCCTCTTTCTCGCATCACAGGTATGAGGGACTGCTTAAAGGACCGCCAATCCGGCGCGTCGAGGAGAGTCTCGCAATCGCCGATAACGGCGGTCACGGCGGCGTTGCTCGTCACGGAACCGAGGGGCACGCTGTGATGGGCTGCGACGATGACCCGATCGATACCCGTTTGCAAGACTTGAGGTTGACCTTTGAGCGTGGCTCCGGCGCGTTGCAGTCGCTGGATGGATCGATTCATCGACAGGGTGCCGCGCACGCGATCCATAGTGATTCGCTGCGCCCGCGTTAGAGGCATGCCCGAGATCGTTGCGACCAGGGCTTCCTGGTTATAGGTGAGAACAAGGATGGCTTGTAGTAGCGCCACTTGAAATGTCGTCAGACTGGAGCCAAGACGTTGTAGGGTGCTTTGTGTCACTGCAGGCAAGGCCGGATCGCCGGCAATCCGGGCGAGTTGCATGCGCACGCCCCGCCCGACGGCACTGTCTCCTACTAGCTGGACCCCATCTCTTGGACAGTTTCTCCTGGTTCTTAGAGAGAACATCCACCGGGTGGATCAAGCGGCCTGTCCCAATGACGCCGTGGTGTAAGCCTGCCACGGTGTCTGCTGGTTCAGCGCCTGATGGTGTCTCTCATGATTGTAGAAATGGAAGTACTTGGCAAGAGAAGCCCGCGCTTCCGGGATCGATGCGTAGGCCTTGAGATAGACCTCCTCGTACTTGACACTGCGCCAGAGTCGCTCGACGAAGACGTTGTCCCGCCAGCGGCCCTTGCCGTCCATGCTGATGGCGACGTTGTGGGCCCGCAGGACGCCGGTGAAGGCCTCGCTCGTGAATTGCGCCCCTTGGTCCGTATTGAAGATCTCCGGGGCGCCATAACGATCGATGGCCTCTTCCAACGCCTCCACGCAAGAGTGTGGCTCGAGCGTCATGGACAACCGCCACGACAGCACCGTCCGGGTCGCCCAATCCATGATGGCGACGAGATAGCAAAACCCCCGGGCCA